>NZ_JBHSGB010000009.1:0-152298 GCF_042654345.1 Rheinheimera marina | reverse complement strand
TCACCACCAGAGTCGCTTTCGCTTCACCCCGTCGGCATGGCGCGCATTATAGGGGCCCCAGAACTTTACGCAAGCGCTAAAGTGACATTTTGATGATAATGACGCTCAACCGCTCAACAAACGAACGAAACGTTCATTTATTGGCTGATATCAGCCAATTTAATCGGAGTTAAACCTTAAATTGGCTTACGAGTTGTTGCAGATCCTGGCTAAGTCGATGGAGCTGGCGGGTGGATTCATCACATCGACTAATAGTATTAGCCGTCTGGTGCACCAAATCACTCATGGTATGTACGTTTTTGTCGACTTCAGAGGCGACAGCACTTTGCTGCTCTGCTGCAGTAGCTATATGTGCATTCATGTCGGCTATCTGAGTCATCGACTGACTAATAGTAGTTAACGCCTGCTGGACCTGATCGGCTCATTCTATATTTTGCTGCGCAGAGGTTTGGCTTAGCTGAACAGAAGTGGTCATTCGCTGCGTATCATTCTGCAGCTGGGTAATAATAGAGGCAATTTCCTGAGTGGATTGTTGAGTACGGTATGCAAGCGTACGGACTTCATCAGCCACTACAGAAAAACCGCGTCCGTGCTCGCCAGCTCTGGCAGCTTCTATAGCGGCATTTAGTGCAAGCAAATTAGTCTGGTCAGCGAGCTGGTTAATGATACTCAGCACCTGATTGATGTTCTGCGATGCCTGATACAACGATTGCGCAACTTCAGCACTTTGTTCAATGGTTTCACGCTGGCTTTCAATACTCTTCACTGTATTCTGCATTAACTGTAAGCCCTGACTAGTCAATTGCCCGACTTGCTCAGTTTCACGATTGGCAAGTTCAGCACTTTGGGCAACTTCCGATATAGCTGAGCTCATTTCAGTAATAGCAGTTGCGACCATATCTGTTTCCTGTCGCTGCTGGCTGCCTTCATGATTAATCTGGGTCGCGATTTGACTGGCCTGATCAGCATTTTGATTCAGCGAAACGGCGGTCTCTCCCACCGATTTAATTAAAACAGCAATTTTGCCGACAAAGAGATTAAAAGAAGACACCAACTTACCCAGCTCATCCTGTCCCTGGTAAGTCAGTCGCACCGTTAGGTCACCTTCCCCTCTGGCGATATCATGCATCGCGTCCACGACCTTAGTTAACGGAACTACAACCGAACGGGAAACAAGCCAGCTTATAACGGTCAGCACGAGGATGATTAGAACGGCTAAGCCTACAAGTTTTATCATCACCTGATAAAAGGCGGTATCGACATCATCTACATAAATGCCGGTACCGACAATCCAGCCCCAAGGTTTAAAAAGCTCGACATGAGTGATTTTGGGAACCGGGTCGGTTGCCCCAGGTTTGGGCCAGTTATAGAAGACGCTATGTTCACCATCATCCAGCACGCCATCGGCCATATCCTTAAATAGAAGACGCCCTTCTTTATCTTTAAAATCGGCAACGCTCTTGCCGTTTAAATCGGGACGAAATGGATGCATCAACATATTCACCTGCTGATCGATCACAAAGTAGTAGTCGTCCTCTTTATACCGGATGTCTTGCAAGGCTTTCAGCGCCAAGGCTTTCGCCTGAACTTCGCTCAGTTCACCCTGGGTGGCTTTGGAATGATAAGACGCGACAATATTCGTTGCTACCTGAGCCAGGTATTGAGTCGACAAACGCTTTTCTTCAAGCACATTGGTTTTCAGCCCGGACAGTACTAAAAAGCACAGCAAAATTTGTCCGATAACTGCGACGATTAAAATACTAAGAAGACGGTTTTTTATGGTCAGATGGGACAGCATAAGAGCAACTAATCAGGAAAATGATTAGCTAAACCATAGATGTGACTGAGAATTCTGTAAACGACGAAAAGAATAAATAGAGATTAAATAAGAGGAAATCTGATTAAATTAGAGTTGGTGCCGGGGGGGGGACTCGAACCCCCACGCCGTGAAGCGCTAACACCTGAAGCTAGTGTGTCTACCAATTCCACCACCGCGGCAACATCTAATTTTTTTGTCTGCGACTTTTGGTGCCGGGGGGGGGACTCGAACCCCCACGCCGTGAAGCGCTAACACCTGAAGCTAGTGTGTCTACCAATTCCACCACCGCGGCCAAGCGTCGCTGACGGCGTGCATATTATGCGTCACAAGCCAACTCGTCAACCAAGCAATGCAAAATTTCTGAGTTTTTTCGACTGACTGCTGAAATGTTCAGCAGCAGTGCCGATCTGCAGGGCTGATTTTACTCATAAAAAAGGGCGAACCCTGTTCGCCCTTTTACGTTACGCACAAACTCAGTATTTTGCCTTTTTCAGCAAACCAATTTCTTCTAAACGCTGCAGTAAGTAATCATTGGAATTGATTGACTGGGGATACCGATTCGGCTGCTCTGCAGAAATACAGCTTGGCAGTGTTTCGATGACAAAATCCGGGTTCGGATGCATAAAAAACGGAATAGAATAACGCGGCTGACCGGCTGCAGATCCGGCAGGGTTCACTACACGGTGAGTAGTTGAAGGCAACACATGGTTGGTCAGGCGCTGCAACATATCCCCAATGTTCACCACAATAGTTCCTTCGATAGTGGTCACCGGCAGCCAACTGCCATCACGACGCAGGATCTCAAGACCCGATTCATGTGACCCCACCAGTAAGGTAATCAGGTTGATATCTTCATGCTGTCCAGCGCGAATCGACTGAGTCGACGTATCCTGAATTGGCGGATAGTGGATTGGCCGCAAAATAGAATTGCCGTAATTTACTTTGTTATCAAAGTAGTATTCATCCTGGTGAAGAAATAACGCCAAAGCACGCAGCACCTGAGTACCTAACTGTTCCAGGGCCAGATATAAGTCGTAGGTCGCTTTTTTAAACTCTGGCACTTCAGTTGGCCACAAATTTGGATACAGGCACTCATGCGGCGCAGGACCTGACAGTTCACGGCCTACATGCCAGAACTCCTTTAAATCCGGGTGATTACTGTCTTTCGCTTTCTCAACACCAAACCCCGTGTAACCACGTGCGCCGCCTTGGCCTGGTACGTGATAAGCCCGTTTCACTTCAGTCGGCAACGCAAAGAACTTCTTAATTGCTTTGTAGGTGTTGTCCACCACTTCATCTGGAATGCCGTGGCCACTAATGCCGCAGAATCCAAACTCAGTGTAGGCCTTGCCAATTTCGGCAACAAAGTTGTCTTTGTCGGTGGCAAACCGTCTGATGTCCAACGTAGGGACTTGTTGTTGAGTCATAGTTGTAACCCGTGTTTTAACTTAACGAGAAGAAAAAGCCTGCAATTGCTGCACTCATTAAATTCGCCAGAGTGGCAGCCAGCAACGCTTTCAGACCAAGTTCTGCAATGTCCGAGCGACGATTCGGCGCCATCACACCTAAGCCACCTAACAGAATGGCAATAGATGAGAAGTTTGCAAAACCACAGAGCGCGATAGTCACGATCACCTGAGTATGATCACTCAGCTGTCCTGCTTTCACGTATTCAATAAAATCCAGATAGGCCACAAATTCGTTGATCACTAACTTCTGACCAATAAAGCTACCGGCAAGCCGGGCTTCATCCCAAGTCACCCCCAACACAAAAGCTAGTGGCTGGAAGACATAACCAAAAATCTGTTGCAGTGTTAACCCTTCAACGCCAACCAGGCCACCCACCCAGCCGATCAGACCATTGACCATGGCAATCAAACCAACAAAAGCCAACAACATGGCACCTACATTCAGAGCCAGTTGCAAGCCACTGGCGGCGCCAGAAGCCGCAGCGTCTATCACGTTGGTGTTTTTTTCCATCGCCACTGCCGCAGCTAAATCATCTTTTGGAGTTTCGGTTTCTGGCAGCAACAATTTCGCCATCAACAAGCCACCTGGCGCAGCCATAAAGCTGGCAGCAATCAAATACTTCAGTTCCACGCCCATACCAGCGTAACCCGCCAGTACAGAACCAGCGACAGAGGATAAACCGCCGACCATCACCGCAAAGAGCTCAGAACGCGTCATTGACGGGATAAAAGGTTTGACCACCAGAGGGGCTTCAGTTTGACCGACAAATATATTGGCCGCTGAGTTCATGGATTCAGGACGACTGGTTCCCAGCAACTTCTGTAGACCACCGCCCAGTACACTAATAATGATCCGCATTACACCAATGTGGTAAAGCACGGCAATCAGTGACGAGAAGAAGATAATGACGGTAAGCACATGAATGGCAAACACAAACCCGTACTTCTGTGCACCGGCATCACCGAACAGAAAAACAATACCTTGTTGGGCATAGCTAATAATTTGTCCGACAAAGCCCGAAATGCTCAACAACACGTCTTTACCAAAAGGCACATAAAGTACAAAAGCACCAATAGCCATCTGGATTAGAAAGGCTCCGACAACAGTGCGCCATTTGATCTGACTTCTGTGAGCCGAAAACAGATAGGCAGTTAATAAGATGGCAGCGATGCCAACTAAACTCATCATAATTATTCCTTGGATACGGGGCCTGGCCTTGCAGCCAGTTCATTGTTCTAGTGATGCCAAGTCCATAGAATAGCATCAAAAGATCAAGTAGTTACAGTTTCCTAGCGGGAGCAGAATGGCCGAAGAAATCGACATCAAACTGCCTAAATTGCTGTTCTGGGGTTGTCTAAACTTGACGTTTTGCCGCGCGATTATAGCAGAAATGCGTTGATTGCAAAGCTGTTAACAGAGCGGAAGCGACGGGTTACCACTTTGCAGCACCTTAACCCGTCTGCGTGACTTCATTCCACTAACAGCTGACGGATTTTGGTTTTGATGATGTCGATGGCAATTTCATTTTTGCCACCCCGAGTTACCACCAGGTCAGCATACTGCTTCGATGGGTTAATAAACTCGAAAAATGCCGGACGGACGTAGTTTTCATATTGTTCTGTGATGGAGCCCAAGGTACGGCCGCGGTCTTCCATGTCACGTTTGATCCGACGCAGTAAACAGACATCAAGCGGTGTATCCATAAACACGGTGATATTAAATTGCTGACGAAGCTTTTCATCAGTCAGCAATAAAATACCTTCCACCAGTACCACTTTGGCCGGATGCACCCGAATCGTTTCGGTTTTGCGGGTATGGGTTTTGTAGCAGTACTGCGGCATTTCAACCGCCTCGCCGGTTTTCAGTTGCTGCAGGTGCGCTGCCAACAATTCATGCTCAAAGGCGGCCGGATGGTCGTAGTTGGTCAGACAACGTTGCTCGAATGATAAATGATCCTGATTGCGGTAGTAGGCGTCTTCGGCGAGCACAGCAATACGCTCTCCACCTAATTCAGCCACCAGTTCCTGATAGACAGTGGAGGCAAATAAACTCTTTCCTGAAGCGGAGGCGCCGGCAATGGCAATGATGGTACTTTTAGGCACGGGTATTCTGCTTTAGCTAAATCAATTGCCGCTATTATCGCGGATTTGTTGATATCGATAAATAAAAAATGCCGGTTTACACCGGCATTTTTAGTTTTAGCTAAATAACTGAAGGATTAGAAGCGGTACATCACACCAACTTTGGCACGCCAAGTTGATTCTTCTGTGTAGAACTTATCCCAGTTGTCTCTGCGTGAAGTCACGCCATCATAGATATAATGATGCGTTGTTGGGTCCAAGGTAAACTTGGTTAATTCAAGGTCACCGAAGTCGTCACCATAGACTTTGCCTTTTGAGCTATCGACCAGGTTCAGGAAGTTATCTACGACAAAGTAGATTTCACCTTTATGACCTTCCATGAATCCAGGAATTTCCTGACGAACTGAAACGTCGACAGTAGTAACCCATGGAGTGGTCGCAGAACCTTTCGGCAAGTATTGACCTTGGTATTTATCTAAGCCTAGCGCAGTAACCGCATCCCAGAACTGAGTTTCAGCTGTAGTGCTGGCAAACTTCACAACTGAGTAGTCGCCTTTCACCGGAATGTAAGGGGCGAAGTAGTTGTTGGTTGTACCTGGGCTTAACTGAACATACGGGTTCTGGACTGGATCTGGTGAGCTCCAGTTTTGTACACCTAAAGTATAGTTAATTGGTTTGCCTGAGCGGCGCTCGAAGAACACGCTGAAGTTGGTGTCATAACCAGCAAAAAACTCAGTAGTGTAATTCAGGTTCATCACTAAACGGTGTTCAGTTTCAAATGACGCACGGCCCAGATAGACGTCATTACGGTTTATCACATAGCTATTACCATAATTACTACCAGCTGTTGAGCTAGTGCCTGGAGCGCCTTCTGTCACATCCTGGTTGGTATAAGACGCTGTCATAGACAAACCGTTGTCCCAAGATTTGCTCAGCATAGTGCTGAAAATCTTAGAGCGACCGTCTTCGTCTGTATTCGTCAACATGATGTCTGAAACGCCATCAGTGTCGTTATAAATGTTGCGCTGACCGTCTGGCGTCGTTGCAACAATTTCAGAATCTAACAGGCTCACGTCTTTCCATACAGAGCTGTCTTTCTTATCGACGAACAAGAATTCGTTGGTCCATGTGAAATCTTCGCCCAGATAAGGAACAGAGAACACATAGTCCGCAGCCAATTGATAGCGCCAATCAGACTGAATGTTGTAATTCGGGTCGATCAGGTTGGTGTTGCCGCCAGTCGTCACACCAGCAACAGCATCTTTCAGTGCTTGTGGCACTTCAGTCAGGCTGACGTTGGTTAAGTTACGCAGTGTGCGGTCACCGGTTCCCAGACCTGGGTTCGAGTAGCTGTTAGATACCCAAACTGTTGGCTGGCCACCAGAGAAACGACCCACACCACCGCGGATAGTTAAATCCAGAGTAGGTGTATACGTGAAGCCTAAACGAGGCAGAATGATATCTGCGCCATCCAGGTTTTCTGTGTTGACATAACCAGTGCGGTCCAGAGAGAACTGGTTGAAACGTGGCGTATCATCTGAACCTAAACGCTCATAACGAACCCCCATGTCCAGAGTCAGTTCGTCCGTCAGAACCCACTCATCCTGAATATACAGAGCATGTTCATCACGAACGAAGTTTGCCGCAACATCATTCGGGTTATGTGTCACTGAGTTCTGATAGCGGATAGAAGCCGCAGCACGGTTTTGGAAATCAGCAATGCTGTTAAAGACGTATTCACCTTTAGTTCTTTGCAAGAACAGGTTGAAGATGTCCATCTGCTTCAGTTGGTAGCCAAAAGTCAAACGGTGTTCATCCAACAGGTATTCACCGTCCATAGCTAAAATAAAGGTCTTCTTGGCCAGATCGTTTGAGTGACGAGAAATATCACTACCAAGGCTCACTGACGTTGTCTGAGAAGACGTACCACCAAAGCGAGGCACGTTGATGGTGACATCACCAAACTGACCGTTAGAGATTTGTTTGGTCGTCACGTCCATGTATGTAGCACTGAACTGAGTAGAGAACTCAGAAGTCCAATCTGAATACAGTTTAAATGCGTAGTTATTCAGCTCTTCTTCTTTGTTGTACCAGTTTGACGATAAACGCATACGAGTAGAAGTTGACTGGTTGTTTTGCGTCTGATTGCCTTTGTTGTACTGGTAAGTAAATGCAGCGCGCTGTGCATCATTGATGTTCCAGTCCAGTTTCATCAGCATCTTTTCATCTGATTCTTCGGGAATGATGTTCCAGTCACCAGCATCAACACCGTATACATCTCGGGCAATGGCAACGATCTGATCTAATTGATCTTGTGTAACTAAAGCGGAGTTAGATAAACCTGCGTCCACTGGACCCCACTCTAACGGAGGTGTCGCATCGTATTTTTCATAAGATGCGAAGTAGAACAGTTTATCTTGAACGATGGCACCACCTAACGTCGCACCCCAGTTTTTGTTTTCAAAATCTAAAGGAACTTCCCCTTTCGGATTTGCTGCTGTCGCAGCAAATTTGTTAGCTGGCGTACCCGCTAAACTGTCGTTTTTAAATTCGTATTTGAATGAACCAAAAGTCTTGTTTGCACCTGACTTGGTGACCGCATCAATTTGCGCACCCTGGAAACCGCCAGACTTAGCATTGAATGGTGAAGTCTCAACAGAGATTTGGTCAATGGCTTCAAAAGAAATTGGGCTACGGGAGGTTGGGTAACCGCTGGCATTCAGACCAAAATCGTCGTTCTGAGAAATACCGTCAACCGTAATGCTGTTGTAGCGAGGGTTAGTACCAGCCACGCTTAATTCGCCGTCTTTTGAAGAAAGTACAGCCAGCGGGTTGTTACGCACTAAATCTTTGATATCGTTGTTTAAGCTTGGTGCATTGCGGATTTGCTCTGCGCCAAAATAGCTGCTTGAACCTGAAGACGTATAAGCAATTGAAGTACCAGTAACTGCAATACGTTCTACCGAGTCAGACTGTAAAGACTGGTTAACTTGATAGGTATCACCTAACTGCAAAAAGATATTTTCAAGTGTCTGGTCAGTGTAAGTATCAGAATCAATCACCACCCGGTAAGGACCGCCAACACGCAGACCTGAAGCAACAAAGCTGCCTGAGTCGTTGGTCACGATCTGGCGACTAGTGCCTGAAGGAACGTGGGTGATAATAACCTTAGTGCCTGGAGCAGCGGCGCCTTCAGGAGTCGTAATGCGTCCGCGAATAGATGACGAAGTTTCCTGCGCCAGAGCCAAATTACTAGCACCGAGTGCTAAGGTAACGGCAAGGGCAATATGCTTAATTTTCATATCGTTTTTTCACCTGGTAGTTGTAAATTCTTTATTTAGCCAAGCCAAAGACAATCCAGTCTTTAATTTGGTCGGAAAATATAACGCAGAATTATTACGTTTTTTTTACGATTTGCCAGGCGAAAACTGAACTTCTTGTAGGGCAAGGTGTCACGCCTAGCTGTCACGCAAGTGTAACATAGGAAAGATAAAAGTCGTACAGTGCTTAAGGGTATTGGTCGGATCTGTAATTCAAATGTCAACAGACGTAAAAATATGTGGTTTGACCTTGGATTTCGCTACTTTCCGAGCGTTCGCCTTAAGCTATCTCACCTTTTCTGACGGGACATTTTTGTATGAAGTATTTTTTTTCAGCCGTAATACTGGGCAGTTGTTTAGTGCATTCAGGAGCATCGATGGCGACTAACAGTCTGAAAGTTGCGACATTTAACGTCAGCATGGAGTCGGAAAACTACCTGCCACGAGGTGCAGCTTTGCAGCCTGAGTTGCTCAGTCAGCTGCTGGCACAAGGCAAGCATCCACAAATCCAGAACATCGCAAGCATTATTCAGCGTGTTCGTCCCGATGTGTTATTGCTGAACGAATTTGACTATATAGCTCAGCCTGAGCATGGCGTTCAGTTGTTTATCCGCAACTACCTGCAGAAGGCTCTGAATGGCCAAGAGCCCATTGACTACCCGTATTTCTACTACTCCACGGTAAATACGGGCCAGCCAAGCGGTTTTGATTTGGATAATGACGGCAAAGCTTCGGGCACTGGCGCCGATGCCTGGGGCTTTGGTCTCTATCCGGGCCAATATGGCATGATGGTGTTATCGCGCTACCCGATCAATCAGAACCAAAGCAGAAGCTTCCAGCAGTTTAAATGGAAAGATATGCCGGGTTACCTGAAAACGACCAAAGCGGATGGCAGTGATTGGTACTCTGCTGATACCTGGCAGCAAATGCCATTGTCGTCAAAATCGCATTGGGATTTACTGATTGATGTAAAAGGGACGCCGGTTCACTTGCTGATCAGCCACCCTACTCCGCCAGTGTTCGACGGTGAAGAAGACCGCAACGGCAAACGCAACCATGACGAAGTGCGATTCTGGGTCGATTATCTGTCTGGCGACAAAGCCAACTACATCTACGACGACAAAGGCACCAAAGGTGGCTTGGCAGAACAACAACGTTTTGTCGTGCTGGGTGACCTGAACTCTTCTGCGGTTGAAGGGGATTCATACAAAGACGCCATCCGGGGGTTGATTGGCCACAGTCGTATTAGTGGTGATTTTATTCCTCACAGCAGTGGTGGCAAAGCCAACAGCCCTGCCAACCCATTGGGTCAGTACCATACAGCGGCCTGGCGGATGCGTGCAGACTATGTATTGCCGTCCAGCTACGGCTTTGCCATCAAAGATGGCGGAGTATTCTGGCCAGTAAAAGGCGAAGCCTTGGATTTTACAGTGGCCGACCGTGAAAGCAGTTCAGACCATCGTATGGTCTGGTTAGAGCTGGAAATAACCGACTAATTGCTTTTAACAACGGAGTACGGAAAGTAAAAAGGCCAGCATCTGCTGGCCTTTTTTATAGGATGGGCTTACGCCTGTGCTTTCACACAATCCACGAAGTATTCAGTTTTGCCATTGCGCTCTTCTGATACCAACCCATGAATATAAGTTTCAAAGCCTGGGAAACGGCCATTGAACTCACGGGCGAATTTCAGATAATCCACAATAGTGGTGTTAAACACTTCACCCGGCACCAACAATGGAATACCTGGTGGATACGGCGTTAACATTACAGCAGTAATACGGCCGACCAGTTGATCCAGCGGCACCCGGTCCAGCTCTTTGTGTGCCATGGCAGCAAAGGCTTTCGATGGCTTCATCGCCGGCACCAGATCAGACAGGTACATTTCTGTGGTCAGTTTCGCCACGTTGTTTTCGCGGTAAATCTGATGAATTTGATCACACAAGTCTCTCAGACCAATGCGCTCGTACTGCGGAAACTTGGCAATAAACTCAGGCAGTACCCGCCACAATGGCGCGTTTTTATCGTAGTCGTCTTTAAACTGCTGCAGTGCGGTAACCATAGTGTTCCAGCGGCCTTTTGTAATGCCGATGGTGAACATAATGAAAAACGAGTACAGGCCGGTTTTTTCAATCACTACCCCGTGCTCAGACAGGTATTTGGCCACGATGGCAGCAGGAATACCGCTATCGGCAAAATTACCATCCACATTCAACCCGGGCGTCAGAATAGTGGCCTTGATAGGATCCAGCAGGTTGAAGCCTTCGGCGATATCGCCGAAGCCATGCCAGCTTTCACCGGCTTTCAGCATCCAGGCATCGCGGTGATCCAAACCTTCTGCGGTTAAATCGTCCGGCCCCCACACCTTAAACCACCAGTCGTCGCCGTATTCGTCGTCCACTTTGCGCATGGCTCGGCGGAATTCTAAGGCTTCGTCCAGCGACTCTTCTACCAAGGCAGTACCACCTGGCGCTTCCATCATGGCTGCCGCCACGTCACAAGAGGCGATAATGGCGTATTGCGGGCTGGTGGATGTGTGCATCAAGTAGGCTTCGTTGAACAAATGCTGATCCAGTTTGTTCTCTTTGGCGTCCTGCACCAGAATTTGGGATGCTTGTGAAATACCAGCCAGCAGTTTGTGGGTTGACTGGGTAGAAAACACCATCGAGGTTTCACAACGTGGGCGGCCTTCGCCAATCGCGTGGTAGTCGCCATAAAAATCGTGGAAAGCTGCGTGTGGTAACCAGGCCTCATCGAAATGCAGCGTTTCAATTTCGCCATCCAGCAAGGATTTAATCTCTTCCACGTTGTACAGAACACCGTCATAGGTTGACTGAGTGATGGTCAGTACACGTGGCTTGAGGTTCGGGTTTTGTTCCAGTTTTTCACGGCAGAATGGATTGGCCAGCATCTTTTTACGGATGGTTTCCGGGTCAAACTCACTACGCGGAATTGGTCCTATAATGCCGTAGTGGTTGCGGGTTGGCATCAAAAATACCGGCACCGCACCTGTCATCATAATGGCGTGCAAAATGGATTTATGGCAGTTACGGTCTACCACCACAATGTCACCCGGAGCGACTGTCGAGTTCCAGACGATTTTGTTAGACGTTGACGTGCCGTTCGTGACGAAGAATAAGTGGTCACAGTTAAAAATCCGCGCCGCATTGCGTTCCGACGCCGCCACTGGGCCTGTGTGGTCCAGCAACTGGCCTAACTCATCCACCGCGTTACACACGTCGGCACGCAGCATGTTTTCACCAAAAAACTGGTGGAACATTTGGCCAACAGGAGATTTTAAGAATGCCACACCACCAGAGTGACCAGGGCAGTGCCATGAATAAGAGCCGTCTTGTGCATAATGGGTTAACGCACGGAAAAATGGTGGTGCTAAGGTATCCAGGTAACTTTTCGCTTCACGGATAATATGGCGGGCCACAAATTCTGGCGTGTCTTCATGCATATGGATGAAGCCATGCAGTTCGCGAAGAATGGCGTTGGGTATGTGCCGTGACGTGCGGGTTTCGCCATAAAGATAAATAGGAATATCCGGGTTGCGATGACGAATTTTCTCGACAAAGCCTTTCAGGTTTTCCAGTACGGACGCCGAATCTTCAGCGCTGCCTGCACCAAACTCTTCGTCATCAATCGACAGAATAAAACCGGCGGCCCGGCTTTGTTGCTGTGCAAAGGACGTTAAATCGCCATAACTGGTATATCCGACAACATCCATACCTTCAGCTTCAATAGCTGCAGCCAGTTCTCGAATGCCTGAACCACTGGTGTTTTCAGAGCGGAAATCTTCATCAATGATGATAATTGGGAAATAAAAACGCATGGCGTTCCCCACAGCAGTTAAAAGTGCGCAAAGGATACTGCATTTTGCAGAAAATTCCTCTAACTGACGCGGCAAAAACCTCGAAAAACCTACATGACAGTGACGTGAAATTCATCAGAGCTTAACTTGAATACGTATTCAGGCAGAAATTCGTCACGCTGTCATGAAACTGCCATCGCGTTTGGCGACAATACGCTTGTGCTCTCCCAGCACGGATGTGTTCTTGAATAAACCCTGTTGTTTTACGAGGCTGAATACAGCCTCGTTTTTTTTGCATGCTTAAGCAGTGTATAAGGTCCCCACAGCACAACGTGATCCCCCACTCAATCGGTGACTAATTTTTCTACGGACGCCAGCTGATTCATTTGCTTCAAAATCCATTGCTGACGTTTATAAATGTAAGGCGATGGCCGATTGACCTTAAAACGTAATGGGTTGGGTAGCACTGCAGCCAGCAACGCCGCTTCCTGCCTGGTTAATCTTGCCGCACTCTTTGAGAAGAAATGCCTGGACGCGGCTTCTACACCATAAATTCCGGGGCCAAATTCGACGCTGTTGAGATACACCTCAAGAATACGCTGTTTGCCCCACGCCAGTTCTATCAACAAGGTAAAGCCTGACTCCAACCCTTTGCGCAACCAACTGCGACCAGACCAAAGAAACACATTCTTCGCCGTTTGCTGGCTAATGGTCGAGGCACCGCGCACTTTCGAACCTTTTCTGTTGTAGACCAGTGCTTTTTCGATTGCGGCCATATCAAAGCCATAGTGCTCAGGAAACTTTTGATCTTCAGCTGCTACAACAGCTTGTTTGGCGTGACGGGAAATTTGCTCGTAGGGTACCCACTGATGCTGACGCTGGTAGGATTGCCCCTGCCACCAGGCTTCCAATTGACGCTCTAGCATCAGCCCGGTGTATGGAATAGGTAAAAAACTGCCCAGTAATACCCATAGCAATACCAGCAGAGCACTCCATCTGAGCAGTTTTAGCAGAAACAACGTCAATGACTTCAGCACCTTAACCTCCTGTAGCTGCACCCAGACTAAAGGCTGGCGCAGTACAGGTAAAGAAGGGAAGTAAAAAAGGTTTTAGGTCAGGACCGGCCGTCCGCAGCTTTTTGTAACAGCTGCCGGCTTTCTTGCAAAAACTCGGCCGCAAGGTCACCAAAAAACTGCTGCCCCTTGGCAAACTCGGCCATCAAACCGACTTTATCTTTGGCTGCCAGCAGATGAGACAATCGGTTAAACCTGTGCTGATAACGCTGCAGCACTAAGGTGACTTCGGCAGACGACAGCATAATGTCAGCATAGAGTTCGGCATTCTGCGCAAACAACCGGCCTACCATCGCCAGTTCCAGACGGTAAATCGGCGAACTCAGTTCAAGCAATTGCTGCAAATCAGCCTGCTCCTCTGCCAGATGAACACCATACACCAGCGAACTGAAATGCCGCATGGCCTGAATCAGTTGCATCAATTCGTCGTGCTGTTTGGCTGTTTTCTCTGTCAGTACAGCCCCCCAGACCCGCAATTGCTGCAATAGCCATTGACAGGATCCTTGCTGGCGACCTGGTGTCACTACCACGACCTGCTTGGCAATGTTGGAGATATCTGGGCCAAACATGGGATGCAGCCCCAGTACAGGGCCACTGTGCACCTCCAGCATGGCTTGCAATGGACCGGTTTTGGTACTGGTTAAATCAGCAAGAATAGCGTCCGGGGCCAATTGCGGCAGTTGGCGGATCACCTGCTCAGTCAAAGCAATAGGCACAGCCACCAACACCAAGACGGCGCCAGAAACCAATTGTTCAGCTTGGGCTTGATTATCGGATTCAAGAACTTCCACCTGATAACCGGAGCGGCGGAACAAGCTAACAAAACGACTGCCCAGTGCTCCGGCCCCACCGACCACCACTATTTTGTCGCCAGGGGTGCGGCAGCAGACAAAACCCGCCTCCTGCGTCTGATAGGATTCACGCATGACGCGGCGGAGCACATCTTCAACCAAATCGGCTGATACACCGGCCGACTGCGCTTCACTACGTCTGGCTTTAATCAGCGCTTGCTCACGCTCAGGTACATACAGAGGCAATGCGTGCTGCTGCTTCACCCGACCAACTTGCGCAGTGATCTGCGCTCTTCGGGCCAGCAATTGCACTAACTGACTATCCACTTCATCAATCTGCTGCCTTAAGGGCAACAACGCAGACATAGGATCTGACACGTCACTCTCCTGAGATTAAGCCGCCGTCACAGCCGCAGATAACTCCTGCTCCAGTTCAGCAAGAAGTTGTGCAGTACTGGCCCAGTCGATACAGGCATCTGTGACAGATACACCGTATAACTCTGCCTTACCGTCAATCAAGTCCTGACGACCAGCATGAATATGACTTTCCAGCATAATACCGATGATATGCGGGTTACCAGCGCGGCGTTGCCGGATCACTTCTTTCGCCACTAACGGCTGGCGATTATGGTCTTTGTTTGAGTTGCCATGGCTGCAATCGATCACCAAACCTAAAGGTAACTTATGCTTCTTCAGCGCATTCAGCGCAGCTTCCACACTTTGCTCGTCGTAATTCGGTTTACTGCCACCACGCAGGATCACATGGCCATCCGGGTTTCCGGCTGTTTGCACCAACGCAACCTGACCTTTCTGGTTAATACCGATAAAACTATGGCCGCTGGCCGCAGACTGCAATGCATTCAAGGCAATGTTCAGATTGCCATCAGTGCCATTTTTAAAGCCAACAGGCATAGACAAACCACTGGCCATTTCACGGTGAGTCTGAGACTCCACAGTGCGGGCGCCAACGGCGGCCCAGCTAATCAGATCGGATAAGTATTGAGGACTGATAGGGTCCAGTGCCTCTGTGGCGGCTGGAAGCTCCATGTCGACCAACTCTAACAACAACTTGCGGCCTTTGGTCAGGCCAGTCTCCAGATCAAACGAGTCGTTCAAATGTGGATCATTAATAAAGCCTTTCCAGCCCACTGTGGTTCTGGGCTTTTCAAAATAGACCCGCATCACAATGTACAGACTGTCCTGGTACTGCAACTGCAATTGTTTCAGACGCCGGGCGTAGTCCATCGCTGAAACCGGATCATGAATGGAACAAGGTCCGGTGATCACCAACAAACGAGGGTCGCGACCATGAATAATGTCTGCTATTTCCTGACGCGCTTTTTGCACAAAACCCGCACCTTTATCAGACAGTGGTAATGCCTGCTTCAGCACAGACGGAGGGCTGAGTAGTTTTTCGGAAGTAATGCGTAAATCGTCAACTATTTTGCTCATGGGATGCTCCTGTAGCCAGTTGCGTTGCCAAAGCGCCGGGCTGCATCTGCTTTTCAGAGCAAAATCACCGTAAACTTTTATTGCCAACACGTATATTATAAATTACAAAACTCGAGCATCATAAAAACCAAACTGAATCAAGTCAACCAAAAGATCCAACAAATACCAGATAAAACTGCCACTACAGAGAAAAATTAAATTGGAAAGATAAGTTTCCAAAAAGGCGCACCAAAGAAAAATCCTGCACCCCAAGCCCAAGTTACTAAACTGAAGAAGTGCGTTGCAGCGGAGATCCAAGATGACATCCCAAGCTTATCCCAACTTACCAAGCTTTGATGAGTTGCTACAGCTTGCCAACAAGGCACCGCAGCAACTGGAGCTTTTGCAGCAAAAGCTAAACCTTGAACTGCTGGAAGCACAGTCTTCTGCGGAGAATCGGCTGGCCATGGAGCGATTGTTATTTCGGATGAATGCGAGGCACCGGCACTGTGCAGCACCTTTAGTGCGATTGCAGCGAACTTATGAGCTGATGCTGGGTCATATCAATCTGATGCAACAACAATTGGAATTGCTGAGCTCAACTCCAGCCTCCGGCAAGAGCAGCGCAGCAATTTTGGAGTTTCCACACAAAAAGCTGTTTTCAGATTGGGAAAAATAAAGTATCAAAAAGTAAGTGACAGCTGTGATACTTCTCGTCTAGAATTGATAAAAATAAAAAATATGATACTGCACAATAGGATATGAGCAAAAGTAAACATACAGAACCATTGCTATCCACTCAACAAGCAGCTGATTTACTTGGAGTTTCTCTACGTACTGTGCAACTTTGGGTCGAAAAAGGCGCTTTGGATGCATGGAAAACACCAGGTGGACACCGCCGAGTAACGCAATCCTCCGTTGAGCGTTTATTGCTGAAAAATCAGACCTTACCTGCTGATAAAACAGTGCGGATTCTGCTGGCCGAAGATGATGAACTGCTGAAGCAATTATACAGCCTGCAAATTGAATCCTGGGGTTTGCCTATTACGCTGGAATCCGTCACCAACGGTATTGCAGGTTTGCTGAAAATTGGCGAATGGGCTCCACAGCTCCTGATCACGGATCTGCAAATGCCAGAACTGGATGGTTTTCAGATGATTCGCGAGTTGCAGCAATCTCCACGGCATGAAGAAATGAAGGTTATCGTCGTCACTGCCCTGACAGACGCAGAAATTGCAGCTGCCGGAGGCCTGCCAGATAACGTACAATTGATGCGTAAACCTCTGTTATTCAGCGACTTAAAAGAACGACTGGAACAACTGCTCAGCGAGCTGCGTTAAGCAGCTCAGAGTGCCTTGCGTGGTGGTAACGCCACATTGGCGAAAATAAAACCTGCCACCAACGACATAAAAATAAGGAAGGTCTGCTGACCTAAGCCGTCAGTCGCGACCATCTGCTGGCCTGAGACAAAAGCATTTAAGCCAATGTAGGTTTTACTGCCTGGAACCAGGACAATCATGCCTTGCAACGAAACAATGCTGCCTGGCGCGTTCATCAGGCGGTTGAATAAGTTGCCGTACAGCCCTACCGCAAAAGCCCCAACAAAAGCGCCTAGAGCTAACCCCAGATAATGTGCGCCCCATAAGCTGGCGGCATACGCAATAAAGCCTGACAAAATGCCCCAGAGCGCGTGCCGCTTTCTGGCTTTAAACACCACCACTAAGCTGCCACATAAAATGGCAATCGCCAGCCAGCTGGTCCACGCAGGCACTGAAGGGGCGACCTGCGGGGGGATCTGACCAAACAAAGCTTGACCGAAGGCAACGCCGAGAAAGGCGCCAAAAGACAGTTTAAACAGCAGCATAATGGCGTCCATGATCCGTGCCGTACCGGACACCAAGTGACGGGCAGCCAACTCAGCCAGACCCAGGGTTAACGCCAGACCAGGAATAAACACAATGATGGATGACAACACCACCAAAGGGACGTTGATCATCGGGTCCAGATACAACGAGACTGCCGTAGCTGTCAGTGCGGACACCAACGCAACTAGGGGTTCCACCATATGAGCAACCCGTCTGGAGCGTTCAGACCAAAGAACAAACAAGTACACCAGCAAGCTCAAGACACAGGCCCAGAATACGTCGTGCCAGCTGGCTCGCATCAGCATGGCAAAAGCCCCGCCTGAAGCCCCATAAGCAGCGAACGTTGCCCAACGCGAATAAGGGTTTGGTGCGTTGGCAATTTCTTCCAGTTTTATTTCGACGTCCCGCAGCGTCATTTTGCTACTGGCGAGCGCATCAACCAGTTCATCGACTTTAGACAAAGAGCCTAAATCCAGTTCGCCTGGGCTGACCCTGGCCACATGGGTGTACTCATTGTCGTCACCAGGGATCCACAAGACAAAAGTTAAGACTGTCGGAGTAATGGCAAAGGATGCACCAATTTGCAACAGTTTAGCGATTTCCTGCAGGTGGGACTCCAACCGATAAGCTGGAGTGCCAAACTTATGCAACATCTTACCTAGTCTGACAATAAAACGACGTTTTTCAATAAAGCTGGCGGCATCCACGGGATGGATCTCTGAAAGTGGTCTCTGTTGCTTATTGTAGTGAGCTTTTCTGTCTGAGCACAGAGCTATTAAAAATAAGTGATTGATTCAATGCAAGGTTATTGAATGTGGCGCGACAACAACCATTGATATTCCAGCTGCAAGCTTTGGAAATCAGCTTTATCACCGCCTCTATCCGGATGCAGTAACAAGGCAAGCTGGCGATAACGGCGCTTGATATCCGCGACAGAGCAGTTTTCCACTAAATGCCATTTATCTTTAATTACGACGCTATCAAAAGCCGGATTTTGCCGGTACAACGACAACTTTTGCCAAAACGAGTCAAGCAGTGCCGTAAGTCGCTCGTCTGTCATCGCAATAAAATTTTGCCAGTCCAGATAATAAGCCGCTTTTTCGTCCTGATCAGACCAAAGTACAGGTAACTCATTACTGGGTTCACTAAAAGGAAAAACCCTGACTTTCGCATAACCAATCCACAGCAAGGCAATGCCTTGCTGCTGCCATTGCTGCTGCAATAGAAACAAATGGTGATAAAGCACAAAATGTTGCTGGAACAATAAATTATTCAGCTCACCACGTTCGTTAGAAGGAAAAAAGGCGTCAAGCTGGCTTAGTAACCATTGCTCACTGATTTCCTGATCGGATTGCAATAGCAATGCTTCCAGGTGATTCAGCAATTCAGGGAGGCAGGATGCATGCATAACACAATAAAAAAGGCTGCCCTGAGGCAGCCTTCCGTGCTTAGTTAAGCTTTTCGCGGATACGCGCTGATTTACCTGAACGATCGCGTAAGAAGTACAGCTTGGCACGACGTACGGCACCACGACGTTTCAGAGTGATGCTGTCGATCAGCGGGCTGTGCGTCTGGAATACACGCTCAACACCTTCGCCGTTCGAAATTTTACGTACTGTGAATGAAGAGTGCAGACCACGGTTACGCTTAGCGATAACCACGCCTTCGTACGCCTGCAGACGTACTTTGTCACCTTCTTTAACTTTAACCTGAACCACAACTGTGTCACCTGGTGCAAACGCAGGGACGTCTTGTTTCAGCTGTTCGGTTTCAAGTTCTTTGATGATGTTTTGGCTAACTTTGCTCATAACAATCTCACTTTACCTGGAATTAACTATCGTGTTGCTGCAACGCCTGGTGTTCCTTTTGGAACTCATCCAGTAATTTGCGTTGCTCCTTAGTCAGAGCCAGGGCATTTAACATATCCGGCCGTCTTAACCAGGTCCTGCCTAAGGACTGTTTCAGACGCCAGCGTCTTATATTTTCATGGTGTCCGCTCAGCAACACCGACGGAACCTCTTTGCCATCTAACACTTCTGGTCTTGTATAGTGTGGGCAGTCTAACAAACCGGACGCAAAGGAATCCTGTTCAGCTGACTGTTCATGCCCCAGTACACCAGGTACCAGTCGCGATACCGCATCAATCAGCGTCATCGCAGGCAATTCGCCCCCACTCAGCACGTAATCACCAATTGACCATTCTTCGTCAATCTCGTTTTCGATTACGCGTTCATCAATGCCTTCGTAACGGCCTGCTACTAAAAGCAGTTTCGGGTGTCGGGCCAGTTCAAGTACACCTTCTTGATCCAGTTTGCGGCCTTGCGGCGACAAATAAATCGTGTGTACATCTCCCCCTGCAGCCTGTTTCGCGGCGCGAATCGCGTCGGTTAACGGCTGCACCATCATCAGCATGCCAGGTCCGCCACCATAAGGTCGGTCATCGACGGTTTTGTGTTTGTCCGAGGTAAAATCCCGCGGGTTCCAACACTCCACCTGAAGCAGCCCTTGTTTCACGGCCCTGCTGGTGACTCCAGATTGCGTAATGGCCTCAAACATTTGTGGAAAGAGTGTAATCACTCCGACCCACAAAGAGGGTTGTTGCGACATCAGAAATCAGGATCCCAGTCGACTGAGATGCGCCTTTCCGCTCTGTTGACCTCTTTAATGACGGAATCCGTCAAAAACGGCAACAGGCGTTCCTTCTTGCCAAATGCATCGGTTTTATTGGCTTTTAAGACTAAAACGTCGTTCGAGCCAGTTTCCATCATGTCAACCACTTCACCTAAGTGATACCCCTCAAGGTTTACCACCGCCATGCCCATCAGGTCACGCCAGTAGTAATCCCCTTGCTCCAGCTCCGGTAATGACGCCCGCTCTACAGCGATTTCTGCGTTTACCAGCACTTGAGCCTGGTCTCGGTCACCCACGTCTACCAGTTTTACAATCAAACCATTACCATGGCGTTTCCAACTGGAGATTTGCACTTGACGCCAGTTACCCTGCAATTGAATCTGCCAGGGTGTGTAGTCAAAAATCCCTTCCGGGACATCGGTATAGGAGTTAACTTTTAGCCACCCGTTGATGCCGTAAACAGCACCAAACTTACCTAAGACAACTAAATCAGAACTTTTCAAGCCCTTACTCCTACCGGCCTAGCTATTAAGCAGCGGCTTTTTTCAGAGCTTTAACCAGAGAAGCTACGCGGTCGCTTAAAGAAGCGCCTTGTGCAACCCAGTGGTCTACACGCTCTAAATCAATACGCGTTTTCTCTTCAGTGCCGCCAGCGATTGGGTTGAAGAAACCCACGCGCTCAATGAAACGGCCATCACGAGCAAAACGGCTGTCCGCTACCACAACTTGGTAAAATGGACGCTTTTTCGCGCCACCACGTTGTAAACGAATAGTTACCATACCGTCCTCTATTTATCGTTCAGGTTTTTTAAAAAATAACAAACCCCGCGGTCAGACCGTGGGGTCGCAGAATTGTACTGATTTTTTCCTGTTTTGCAAGGTATTTCGGGCTGTACGGCTGGGTTTATGCACAGCCCGCGAAGCTCACTGACAGTGGCTTAGCGCGGAGGCAACATACCTGGCGGCAGTTTACCGCCTAAACCCCGCATCATCTTCATCAAGCCGCCTTTACCGGACATTTGCTTCATCATCTTCTGCATCTGGGTAAATTGCTTTAACAGCTGATTGACGTCCTGCACCTGAGTACCAGAGCCGGAGGCGATACGTTTTTTGCGGGAGCCTTTGATCAAATCCGGGAACTGACGTTCCTTTTTGGTCATGGAGTTGATGATGGCTTCCAGTTTCTTGAATTGCTTATCACCCACCTGGTCCATGGCACCAGCTGGCAGGTTTTTCATACCTGGCATTTTTTCCAGCATTGACATCATGCCGCCCATGTTGCGCATTTGTACCAGTTGGTCGCGGAAATCCTCCAGGCTGAAGCCCTGGCCTTTCATCACCTTGGCTGCCACTTTGGCGGCCTGTTCCCGGTCGACCTTCTGCTCAATCTGCTCAATCAGACTGAGCATGTCCCCCATACCAAGAATACGGGAGGCAATACGGTCCGGATGGAAAGGCTCCAAGGCGTCGGTTTTTTCGCCCATACCGATAAATTTAATCGGCTTGCCGGTGATATGGCGAATCGACAATGCAGCCCCTCCGCGGGCATCACCGTCGGCTTTGGTCAGGATAACGCCAGTCAGCGGCAAAGCTTCATTAAAGGCTTTTGCTGTGTTAGCCGCATCCTGACCAGTCATCGCGTCTACCACGAACAGGGTTTCAATAGGCTTCACTGCAGCATGCAGCGCCTTAATCTCCCCCATCATTTCTTCGTCAACGTGCAAACGACCCGCGGTATCGACCAGCAGCACATCAAACATCTTCAGGCGTGCTTGTTCGATAGCGGCGTTTACAATAGCGACTGGAGCCTGGCTGATATCGCTTGGGAAAAACTCAACTCCAACATCTTTCGCCAATGTTTCCAGCTGCTTAATGGCGGCAGGACGGTAGACGTCGGCAGAAACAACCAGGACCTTTTTCTTTTTGCGCTCTTTAAGGAATTTAGCCAGCTTACCGACAGAGGTAGTTTTACCCGCGCCTTGCAAACCAGCCATCAGCACCACCGCAGGAGGCTGAGTGTTCAGTGCCAGCTCTTCGTTGGCTTGCCCCATCGCTTCTTCCAGCGCCTGACGGACAATTTTCAGAAATTCCTGACCCGGAGTCAGGCTTTTACTGACTTCCAGACCGACAGAACGCTCTTTCACCTGGTTGACGAAGTCACGCACCACAGGCAGCGCAACGTCGGCTTCCAGCAGCGCCATGCGCACTTCACGCAGCGTCTCTTTAATATTGTCTTCGGTCAGGCGGCCCCGGCCACTGATATTTTTCAGCGTTTTGGTTAAACGATCGGATAGATTCTCAAACATAACTGGCGTACCTAAACAGAAACTGAGCGGATTATACCCCAGCCCTCTCTTTACGTCAGCCCGTAACAACGGCTGACAAATGCGACTGGTTTGCAATAGAATGAGGAAAGAAAGGAATTACGGGATAGGGTTTATGTCTTTTGTGCTGTTTCCCAGCCTTGCACTGCTGGCGTATCTCGGTGCAACTTTGCTGGTTCTGTCCAGATTGGTGAACCCGAAAGGGTTAAATTACAAGCTGGTATTTGGCCTGGCTGTACTGGCTATTGGTTGTCAGGGCGTGTTCCTTGCCGAAAGCATTTTTGCCGGAGGCGGGCAGAACTTCAGCTTGCTGAATGTGATTTCGCTGGTCTGCTGGCTGATCGTTATTGTGATCACCCTGTCGGCACTGCGCACACCTGCGGTACTGCTATTGCCTATTGTCTACGGCTTTGCGGCATTAAACCAACTGGCCATCCTGGTATTGCCCAGCGCGTTAAAGGTACAGCATTTTGAACAAACGCCGGCTTTGCTGATGCATATCATTGTGGCCTTTGTCGCCTATGCGCTACTAATTGTTGCCACTCTTCATTCTGTTCAGGTCAGCTATATCAGCCATAAACTGAAACAAAAAGATTTTCTGCTGGGTAATCAGTTCCTGCCTCCTTTGCTACAGGTTGAGTCTCTGCAGTTCCGCCTGCTGCTGGCAGGCACTTTATTGTTGGGCCTAACACTTCTCAGTGGCGCTTTGTTTTCCGAACAATGGTTTGAATTGCAGCATTTACATAAAAACGTACTGAGTTCACTGGCATTTTTAGTCTTTGTTGTGCTGTTATGGGGCCATGCCCGTTTAGGTTGGCGTGGCCGGATCGCGATAGCCCTGACCTTTACTGGCAGTACATTATTAACCTTATCCTATTTTGGCAGCCGGTTTGTCCGCGAGATCCTGCTGCATCGGCTGAGCTGAAGCTTGACTTGTCTGCTGTGCCAGCATATTTAATAAGACTGCTTTTGACGAAGAGGTAATTTAAGTTTGGATCAAATATCCACAGCAACTCTGTTTATCCTGTTAGGGTTGCTGGTGTTGTGTTCTGCGTTTTTCTCCGCCTCCGAAACCGGCATGATGTCGGTAAACCCGTACAAGCTAAAACATCAGGCCAATGAGCAGCACAAAGGCGCAAAGCGGGTCAGTGCGATGCTGGAGCGTCGCGACCGACTGATCGGCCTGATCCTGATTGGCAACAACCTGGTCAATATTGCTGCCTCAGCTATTGCTACCTTAATAGGGATGCGGCTTTACGGCGACTACGGCATCGCCGTGGCCACTGTTGGGCTGACGCTGGTGATTTTAATTTTCGGTGAAGTCACGCCAAAAACGCTGGCGGCACTGCACCCGGAACGGGTTGCCTTTCCAGCATCCGTGGTGCTGAAACCATTAATGAAGTTGCTGGCACCTTTAGTCTGGTTACTGAATAAAATCTGTAACACTCTGCTTGGCTGGCTTGGCGTCAAAGCAGAACAGCACCATGGCCATAGCTTGAGTTCCGAAGAGCTACGCACTGTGGTGCATGAAGCCGGGGCTTTATTGCCTGAACAGCACCAAAGCATGCTGGTTGGCGTGCTGGATCTGGAAAAAGCCACAGTAGAAGACATTATGGTTCCACGCAACGAGCTGTTCGGCATCGATATCAACGATGACTGGAAAGACATCCTGCGCCAGCTCAGCAGCAGCCAACACAACCGCATTTTGCTGTACCGCGACAGCATCGATGATGCGCTGGGTTTTTTACACAGCAGAGACCTGGCTCGCCTGGCATTAAAAGAGCAGCTCAACAAAGCCAGTTTGTTACGGGCGGTGCGGGAGATTTACTTTATTCCGGAGAACACCCCACTTCATACCCAGTTACAGAAATTCCAAAGCTCCAAAGAGCGTATTGGTCTGGTGGTGGATGAGTTTGGCGATATTCAGGGTCTGGTCACGCTGGAGGATATTCTGGAAGAAGTGGTGGGTACCTTCACCACTGATGTGGCACAACAGCAAAACGAAGAAATCAAAGCCGAAAAAGACGGTTACTACCTGGTGGAAGGTGGCATTAACCTGCGCGACCTGAACCGCGATTTACAGCTGAATTTCCCGACCGATGGCCCTAAAACACTCAATGGCTTGGTGCTGGAGTACCTTGAGGATATCCCGGAGACCAATATCAGTCTGATCCTGTACGGTTGTGTATTGGAGATTATTGAAATTCAAGACAATATGATTAAAACCGTGCGGTTGAGGCCGAAACCTGCCGAAACGGCTCCCGCTTAATCGAATAGTCCCCAGAACCAGCCCCGTTTGAATTCCTCTTCACACGAAAGCAATTGTTGTTGATAGCGTGACGAGCGTTGCTGCACCAGCCGGGACGTCTGCATCAGCCATGCTTTCTGCCGGTAGCTGCCTCGTTTGTAGCCGCCCCAGCCTTCGTGGTAATTCAGGTACTGCGCATACGCATCGGATTTAGAAACACCATTCACCCGGCTGGTTTTATGGATATACCAGCCCATAAAGTCGATAGCGTCGGCAAAATTACTGCGGCTGACAAAATAACCACCGGTTTCGCGCGCATAGTCATCCCAGGTTTCGTCTTTCACCTGCGCATAGCCATAAGCGCTGCTAGCTCGCCCTACCGGGATAAAGCCAAACCAATATTGCATTGGCGGCTGCGCATCCTGCCTGAAGCTGCTTTCCTGGTACATAATGGCCATAGGGACATGCACCGGAACCTGCCAGCGATCCCGTGCGTCGGCCGCAGCGTCATACCAGTCATCATGTTCACGGAAAATTTCGCAGAGGTTTTCTTTGTTTTGCGGCGGCGACACAGCACAGCCGCTTAACAGGGCAACACAAGTGAAGGTAACTAAAGATTTTTTAATTTTTTTCATCAGACAGAGAACTTTTTTGCCGCCGTTTCAGACTAACAAAGTGAACGGATTCAACCAAGTTTTTGTTTTTCATCCCTGGATTTACCTTATCCTTAGTGTTCCTGGCCAGCTATGCTGGCCGTTTTTTTATCTACAAATCAACAAAGTAATCATGCAGGTACTGGTCAAAACTCAGGCTATCGGCCTGTTCCACCTGCTGTTGCTGACGCAGTGATTCTGCAGCCATCTGCTCAAACTGAGTCTGCTGATAGAACCCGTAAGGCTGACTGGCAAATTGCTGTTTGTAATTCGCCGACAACTCCAACGCATAACAACCATGGTCGCGCTGTTGTGACAGAATGGTATTCAGCCAACGTCCGGACAAGGTTTTGGCCGGGTCCAACAAGGCCAGATACAGATCTTTTAACGTGGCCTGATACAAGTCAGCCCCATGCGCTTCATCCATCCAGCGTGCTATTGGCATCATGTCTGCAAAAATTTGTTCTGCCCAGTCCAGCATCAGACGCGGCTGTTCAGCATCCAGCAACTCCAGATTTTGCCGACGTCCTTCCGCTACGACTTTGCGTAAATTTTGCTCCGTCAGTGCCTGCTGCTCCGCCGTCATCAACGGACTTTGCTCGAACAGACAGTACAGCAGGAACAGATCCAGAAAACGCATCTGCTCAGCACTGATCCCAACTGGACTAAACGGATTGACGTCCAGTGAACGGACTTCAATGTATTCCACACCGCGGCGCTTTAATGCACAGGTCGGTCGCTCGCCACTTTGGGTAGTGCGTTTAGGCCTTATCGTCGAGTAAAACTCGTTTTCGATTTGCAGAATATTGCCATTCAGCTGACGATACTGCCCGTCCACTTTCACGCCAATCTGCTGATATTGCGGAGACGGCGTCGAAATGGCCTGCCGCAAGCCATGAATATAATCAGGCAAGGAGTTGTAACTGATGTTCAGGCTGGACTGTGCATTGTTGGTGTAGCCTAAATCACTCATCCGCAACGAGGTAGCATAAGGCAGATAAATCGAGCCCTTGCCCAAGCTTTGAAACTGATACTTTGGTTCCCGCCCCTGCAAAAAGGATTTACACATCACAGGGGATGCACCAAACAGATACACAATTAACCAGACGTAGCGTTTGTAATTACGGATCAGGTGCAAATACTGGGTAGAGATAAAATCCTGCAATTCGTCGCTATTGCCGAGCTGTTGCTGATACTGCTGCCAGAACTCAGTTGGAATAGAAAAATTAAAATGCACACCGCTGATCGCCTGCATCATGCTGCCATAGCGGTTCTTCAGGCCTTCACGGTACAAGGTTTTCATCCGGCCAACATTGGACGAGCCGTATTGAGCCAGGCGAATTTCGTCCTGATCACGAATGAAACAGGGCATGGAACCAGGCCAAAGTTGTTCTTCACCAATATGGCTGACAGAGAACTTGTGAATATCCGCCAATTGCTGCAGCGTCACCTCGATGGAGCTTTGGGCCGGGGTGATAAATTCAAGTAAAGACTCAGAAAAATCTGTAGTAATCAGCGGATGAGATAAGGCTGATCCCAGAGCCTGGGCGTGGTCGCTTTGTGCCAGACGACCGTCAGGTAATATCCGTAAGGTTTCGCGCTCCAGACCTCTGCGGATCCCGGTAATAGCGGCGCGAAAACTGTCTGTGCCAAGCTGCTGCAGGCGCTGTTCAAGGAAATGACTCAAGCTGGATCCTTAGTTAACTGTTGAGCTCCGCTGTTATGGGGAGTCCGGATGAAAAAAACAAGTGGCGCGCTGTCACCTTCATCCGCCCTGTCCCGCAGGTGACTCAGACTAACCGAACCGCAACACAAATGGCAGTCCCTGCCGGTCAACAGCCTTATTCCTCTTCTCCCCTTGGCCCATAGTTGAGGCGGGCTCGTTTGCTGCTCTGCAGCACCACCACCCGCATAATGTCTTTCCAGGATACAATACCCAGCGCGATTTGGTCTTTGTCCACCACAGGCAGGCAACTGATGTTGTGTTTGAGTAACAAAGCGGCAGCCTGTACAACCGGATAATCTTCAGTCACCGTTATCACCGGGCTGGTCATCAGGTATTTCACCCGACGGCTGGACAAAAACAGCTCCAGTGTCGGCTCTGATGCCGTTTCCATCACCGGGCTTAAAGCTTTGAAATAATCCTTCACCGACACGATGCCGACCAGCCGCTTGCTGCTGTCCAGCACAGGTAAATGTTGAAACTTGGCAGTCTCAAAAATAACCCGGATCTGAGCCAAGCTAGCATCGGGGCCAACGGTAACGAGTTTTCGGGACATAATGGCTGCGACTTGCATAAGAGTTCCTGACTCGCTTATTCCGCTTTTGTTTGAAATAATAAGTAAGATCATCAGATTAACTGAATAACTTACAAAAAGGAAAGCATAGGCCATGAATCGCCGCAATCATCATGTTGTTGATCAGGAAGTACAGTACGACGCCGGCCTGGAACTGGTGTCCACTACTGATTTGCGCGGAGTGATCACGTACGCAAACCCGGCATTTTGCCAGGTCGCGGGCTACGAAAGTGAAGAGCTGATCGGAAAAAACCACAATCTGGTGCGCCATCCTGATATGCCAGCGGCCGCCTTTGCCGATTTATGGCAAAAGCTGAAGCAGGGCCAATCCTGGCGTGGCATGGTAAAAAATCGCTGTAAAGACGGCCGTTTTTACTGGGTGGATGCGTATGTCACCCCTATCTACCGCGATCAGCAACTGGTGGGGTATCAGTCTGTTCGGGTCAAACCCAGCCATGAATTGGTGCAACGGGCTGAGCGTTGTTACACCGCCATCAACGCTGGCAAAAAAGTAAACAGTTTCCGTGAAAACTCGACCTTGCGCCTGATACTGACCTTAGCGCTTAGCATAGCGATAGTGCTGGCCGGTTCTGTCTTATGGTCTGCCTGGTTTCTGCTCGCGGCGTTATTGCCATTAGTCTTTTTAACACTGATGCAGCAAGAAGTGCTGGCTATCCCGTCTGAGCTTACAGCCATTCAACAACAATTTGATTCAGTCTCCCGCTATGTCTATGCCGGCCGTACGGCATTTTCTGTGGCAACATTCCGCCATCAATTACAACAAGCGCGCTTGCGCACTGTACTGGGGCGCACTAAAGACAGCACCAGCCAATTGACCCGAATTGCCGACACGCTGGAAGAAGCTGTGCATTTGACAGAGCGCGGTATTGGCCAGCAAAAAGTCCAGCTCGAATCAATCGCTTCAGCCACCCTGGAACTAAGCCACACAGTGCAGGATATTGCCCAGCGCACCGGTGAAACCAATGCCAAAGTGGGTGAAGCGCAGCAAATCTGTCAACAAGCCGAACACGTGATGGAACTCACCTCCACCACAGTGAAAAAACTGGCGGTGGAAGTGCAGGGAGCCGCCAGTACCGCGGATAACCTGGCGGTAGAAGCCGAGCGTATTGGTGCCGTCATGACCGAAATTCAGGGCATTGCTGATCAAACCAACTTACTGGCATTAAACGCCGCTATTGAAGCCGCACGCGCTGGCGAACATGGCCGGGGTTTTGCCGTGGTGGCCGATGAAGTCCGGGCTTTATCTTCGCGCACCCATAATGCGACAGAACAAATCCAGCGATCCATTGCTGAAATCCAGCAAACACTGCTGAGCTGGGGCAAGACCATGCTGCAAAGCCGCGAGCAGGTTGAAGACTGCGTCACTCAGACCCAGCACAGTACTGTTCAGCTGAAAGAAATTGTGTCCATGGTCAACACCATTGATCACCTGTCAGCCCAAATTGCGACCGCAGCAACTCAGCAAGGTCAGGTGGCGGCAGAAGTTGCACAGAATGTCGACAGTATTCAGCACATTGCTCAGGAAAATATGGGCAATATGGGGCTGGTGTCAGACACCAATAAACGTCTGCACCAGCAAGCGGCAGAAATTGCCAATCTGAACAAAACTTTTTCTGCTGAATAAACCACTGTAAAAATACAAAAGGCCCGCAATAATGCGGGCCTTTTTTGTTGCTGATAACTCAATCCAGCACTACGACGCTGTTACTGCACCCGGGCGGCCTGAATACTGAACTTTCCATCCGAAGCATCAACCCTAATGACTGAGCGGGCAGGTATTTCGCCACGCAACAGGGTTTGCGCCAATGGATTTTCAATATGTTGCTGAATAGCCCGCTTCAGTGGTCGGGCGCCAAATACGGCGTCAAAACCCGCTTCAGCCAGCAAATCCAGTGCGGCATCTGTCACATCCAGGCCAAAATCACGGTCGGCCAGACGCTTACGCAAACGTTCCAGCTGAATAGCCGCAATATGGCGAATATGGGCATTATCCAGTGGGTGAAACACCACTGTTTCATCCAGACGGTTTAGAAACTCAGGCCTGAACTGGCGGCTTAACACCTCCATCAACATGCTTTTCATTTCTTCATAGCTCTGCTGCTGGTAATGATCCTGAATAAGATCCGATCCCAGGTTCGACGTCATAATGATCACAGTATTTTTAAAGTCGACCGTACGGCCCTGCCCGTCCGTTAAGCGACCATCATCCAGCACCTGCAACAGAATGTTAAACACATCCGGATGGGCCTTTTCCACTTCGTCCAGCAGCACCACTGAATAGGGCTTGCGACGCACCGCCTCGGTCAGATAACCACCTTCTTCATAGCCGACATAACCTGGAGGTGCGCCGACCAGGCGAGACACCGCATGTTTTTCCATAAACTCCGACATATCGATACGCACCAGCGCGTCTTCGGTATCAAACAAAAACTGGGTTAAAGCTTTGGTCAGCTCGGTTTTACCCACCCCTGTTGGTCCCAAAAATAAGAAAGAGCCAATTGGTTTATTCGGGTCTGCCAGACCGGCGCGCGAGCGACGGATCGAGTTCGAGACGGCACTGACGGCTTCTGCCTGACCAACCACCCGTTTTTGCAGTTCCTGCTCCATACGCAGCAGTTTATCGCGCTCACCTTCCAGCATTTTGCTGACCGGAATACCGGTGGCTTTAGACAACACATCAGCAATTTCCGTGTCGGTCACTTTGTTTCGCAGCAATTTCATTTCATGCATTTCAGCCTGCGACGCTAAGTCCAGTCGCTTTTCCAGCGTTGGAATACGTTCGTATTTCAGTTGTGACATCCGGTTCAGGTCACCGGCACGGCGCGCCACTTCCATATCCAGCCGCGCCTGTTCCAGGTCCGCTTTAATGCTTTGCGTTCCTTGCAAGGCGGCTTTTTCGGAGGTCCAGACTTCATCCAGTTCGTTATACTTGGCGTCCAGCTCGCGAATTTGCTCCAGAATGCTGTCTTTGCGTTTCTTCGAGCCTTCATCCGTTTCTTTTGACAGCGCATTTTCCTCCAGCTTTAACTGAATAATGCGCCGCTCTAACCGGTCCAGCTCCTCTGGTTTAGAATCCATCTGCATGCGGATACTGGAGGCCGCTTCGTCAATAAGATCAATGGCCTTGTCCGGCAACTGACGGTCACTGACATAACGATGTGACAAGGTTGCCGCTGCCACAATAGCCGGGTCGGTAATTTCAACCGCATGGTGCAGTTCATAGCGTTCTTTCAAGCCGCGCAAAATGGCTATGGTATCTTCCACCGAAGGCTCATCCACCAACACTTTCTGGAAACGCCGCTCCAGTGCCGCGTCTTTTTCAATGTACTTGCGGTATTCATCCAGTGTGGTTGCGCCCAGGCAATGCAATTCGCCACGCGCCAGGGCCGGTTTGAGCATATTGCCGGCGTCCATAGCACCATCCGCTTTGCCGGCACCGACCATGGTATGAATTTCATCAATAAACAGAATGACCCGGCCTTCTTCTTTGGCCAACTCATTCAGTACGGCTTTTAAACGCTCTTCAAATTCACCGCGGTATTTGGCGCCCGCCAGCAGAGCGCCCATATCAAGCGACAACACGCGTTTGTCTTTTAAGCCTTCTGGCACTTCTTTGTTGATAATCCGCAACGCCAGCCCTTCGACAATGGCGGTTTTACCAACACCAGGTTCACCTATCAGGACAGGGTTATTTTTAGTGCGGCGCTGCAGCACCTGAATACAACGGCGAATTTCTTCATCCCGGCCAATCACCGGGTCCAGCTTGCCTGCTTCTGCGCGTTCGGTCAGATCAATGGTGTATTTAGAAAGCGCCTGGCGGCTGTCCTCTGCATTCGGGTCATCCACCTTCTGACCTGCGCGTAGCTCGTCAATGGCTTTTTCCACTGTGGTTTTTTCAACCCCGAGCAGACGTAAAATAGTGCCAAGCTCCGATTTATCTTCGGTCGCCGCCAGCACAAACAGCTCGCTGGAAATGTATTGGTCTTTGCGTTTTTGCGCGTATTTATCCGACAGGTTCAATAACTGGCCGCTGGCCGCAGATAATTGCACCGCCGTGTCGCCACCTTCCACTTTGGGCAGCCGCTCCAACGCCTGCGTCAGCTTGGAACGTAATTCGTGGGGATTAGTGCCTATTTTGCTAAACAGGTCTTTCACTGAACTGCCTTCCTGATTCAGCAAGGCGTACATCAGATGCACAGGTTCGATATAAGCGTGGTCGCGCCCCAGTGCCAGAGACTGAGCATCAGCGATCGCCAATTGGAATTTACTGGTAAAACGGTCAAGTCTCATAAACATCTCCGCAAATCAATTTTGCTGTTGATTGCTAAGATTGCGCCTGACCGTTGTTTTTTCAAGCAGAAAACGTCAAAAATTTGACTTAGATCAGTCCAGCCAGATACAAGAGGCCATCCGGCCAGTCTGGCCGTCCCGTCGATAGGAATAAAACCGGCGCTGATCTGTGTAGGTACAAAGTCCACCACCGTAGATCTGACTGACTCCTGTCGCTTGCAGGCGCAAACGGGCCAGCAGGTATAAGTCGGCCAGCCACTTACCAGGCTTACCGGCCACAGCGATAAAGGCGTGCTCGGCGGCACTTTGCCTGGCGATAAAAGCGGTACGCACGTCATCACCCACTTCAAAGGCGCTTGGGCCTATAGCGGGCCCTAACCAGACAAGTAACTCATCATTCGGCGAAAACCGAGCCAATGTCTGTTCCAGCACACCGTCACAAAGCCCGCGCCAACCCGCATGAGCAGCCGCCACTGCCGTACCGGCGCTATTACAAAACAGCACAGGCAAGCAATCGGCGGTCAGCACAGTCGCTACCTGGCCAGGTATACGGGTAAAGGCGGCATCGGCGTTCGGCGGACTTGCACTGAAGTCCGTCGTTTCAATATCGACACAGAGCGTACTGTGAGTCTGGTTTAACCAGCAAGGCTCGGCTGGCAAAGCAGCCAATTGCCTGAACCGCTCACGGTTCTGCATCACGCAGGCGGGCTGATCCGCCACATGGCTGCCCAGATTCAGACTGGCATAAGGCGCAGCAGACACTCCGCCTAATCGGGTGCTGACGGCGGTATGGATACCAGCGGGAGCCGGCCAGTCCGCCTTAAGCAGCAACGCTGTCATCAGGCAAAGTCCAGACCGTGTTCTTCCGTATCAGCACGCAGAGCCAAGGTCAGTTGTACCATGTCGTCTGGTATAGGCGCGTGCCATTCCATTATTTCACTGGTAATAGGGTGGGCCAAGCGCAGCATGGCTGCATGCAGCGCCTGACGTTTAAAGCTGCGGAAAATACCCAGTAACTCCTCACTGGCCTTACGTGGCGGACGCGGGCGCCCTGCATAAACAGGATCACCGACCAACGGGTGGTTGATGTAGGTCATATGCACACGAATCTGGTGGGTACGGCCGGTTTCCAGCCGCAAACGCAGACGGGTATGAGCACGGAATTTTTCCATCACCCGGTAGTGAGTTACCGCCGGGCGACCTGACGTAGTCACCGCCATATGCGTCCGTTTGGTCGGGTGACGGCCAATGGGCTCGTCGACAGTGCCGCCCGCAGTCATAATGCCGTGGCAAATGGCTTCATATTCACGGGTAATTTCGCGGTTCTGCATCGCATCCACTAAATGCACCTGCGCCGGAATGGTTTTCGCCACCACCATCAAACCTGTGGTGTCTTTATCCAGACGGTGAACAATGCCAGCACGCGGCACTTCGGCAATAGTCGGGCAATGGTGCAATAAAGCGTTAAGCAGTGTACCTTCCGGGTTACCGGCACCTGGGTGCACCACTAAACCGGCTGGTTTATTGATCACCAGAATATGCTCGTCTTCATAGACGATAGTCAGATCTATCGCTTCGGCTTCGAAACGTTCGTCATCCGGTAACTGGGCGTCAATCTGAATTGCCTCGCCCCCCATTAGTTTTTCTCTTGGGGTATTGCAGACCCGGCCATTTACCTGAACCCAATCCGCCAGGATCCAGTCTTTTATTCTGGATCGCGAATAATCCGGGAACATTTCGGCCAGCACCTGATCTAAGCGCTTGCCAAATAAATGATCGGGAACAATTTCTGCGAGTTTTAGCTGTTTTGTCATGTCGGAACCAGTTATCCTGTGGGCACACTCGGCTGTCTGAGTTAGAATCAGGCCGTCAAAGGCTCTAGTTTAACGGTTTTACGTCGGACTAAATAGCCAACAGGCTCAAAGTAGTAGTGGATTTTTCAATGAAACTGAATTTTTTTGCGGCCATCTTCATGGCTCTGACACTGGCGTCCTGCGCCGGAACTAAGGCTCCTGACGAGCAACTGGTCAATACCAACCAAAGCGCCCAGCAACTTTATGACGAAGCAAAAAACGTGCTGGACTCTGGTTTGTATAGCCGGGCCATTGAATTACTTAAAGCAATGGAAGGCCGTTATCCGTTCGGGCCTTTATCACGCCAGGTACAACTGGATTTAATTTATGCCTATTACCAGACTGGCGATACCAAACAGGCACTGGCCAGCATCGACCGTTTTATCCGGCTGAATCCTAATCACCCGGATCTGGATTACGTCTACTACATGCGCGGTCTGAGCAACTTAAAAGCAGATGAAAATTCATTCCACGAGTTTGTCGGTATCGACAGAGCCGACCGTGATATGGCCAGCACCCGTCAGGCTTTTGATGACTTAAAAATTCTGGTCAGCACCTACCCGACCAGCAAATACGCTCAGGACGCCAAGTTGCGGATGCAGAGCATTAAAGAAAAGTTAGTCCGGCATGAGTTGATCATTGCCGACTACTATACCCGCCGCGGTGCACACCTGGCTGCTGCCAACCGTGCCAAATACGTAGTGGAGTATTACCGTGATTCACCGCAAGTAGAACAAGCATTACGTTTGATGGTTGAAAGTTACGATGAGCTTGGCCTGACCAAACTGCGGGACGACGCCAAAGCAGTGCTGAAGTTGAATTTCCCTGACAGTGCTGATTTCTGAGCATAGAACTGAATAAAAAAGGTGAGCAGTGCTCACCTTTTTTTATTGCTGATTGGATACCCTTTACACAGCATCCAAGGCTTCGGCCAGTTTCGTCACCCCAACCACTGTCATGCCAGCAATAGGTTCTTTTGGCGCATTCGCCAGCGGCACTATCGCGCGCTTAAAGCCGTGTTTGGCGGCTTCTTTTAACCTTTCCTGGCCACTGGGCACCGGGCGAATTTCACCAGATAACCCCACTTCACCAAACACCACCAGTTCATTCGGCAAAGCTTTGTTTTTAAAGCTGGAGACCAAAGCCAATAAGGTGGCTAAATCGGCACCTGTTTCATTGACCCGTACGCCCCCGACCACGTTCACAAACACATCCTGGTCTGCCATCTGAATGCCGGCATGGCGGTGCATCACGGCAAGCAGCATCGAAATACGGTTTTGCTCCATGCCTAAGGTGACACGGCGTGGGTTGTTCAATGGCGAATAATCCACCAGCCCCTGAATTTCTACTAACAAAGGCCGGGTACCTTCCCATAGCACCATCACAATTGAACCGGGCGAGTCTTCCTTGCCACGGCTTAAAAAAATAGCCGAAGGGTTTTTCACTTCCTTCATACCCTGGCCTGTCATGGCAAAGACGCCAAGCTCATTGACTGCACCAAAACGGTTTTTATGGCTGCGCAGGGTCCGGTACCTGTTATCCGAATCGCCATCCAGCAGCACAGAGCAGTCAATACAGTGTTCCAGCACCTTAGGGCCAGCCAGTGAACCATCTTTGGTGACATGACCTACCATAATGACGGCTATGTTGTGCTGCTTGGCAAAACGGGTCAGGTAGGCAGCACTCTCACGCACTTGCGACACAGAACCGGGCGCTGACTGAATGTCAGCCATCTGCATCACCTGGATGGAGTCAATCACCATAATGCGTGGTTTTTCCTGCTGTGCCAGCTGACAGATGGTTTCGACACTGGTCTCTGCCAGCATCAGCAGCTGCTGAGTGGGTAACCCGAGCCGGTGCGCCCGCATAGCCACCTGCTGCAATGACTCTTCACCAGTAACATAGAGCGCTTTACCCGATTGAGCCAGGCCACACATAATTTGCAGCAACAAGGTACTTTTGCCCGCACCAGGGCTGCCACCAATCAGGATGGCGGAGCCGAGCACTATACCGCCGCCCAGAACCCGATCAAATTCTGCAAAGCCAGAACTGAAACGTGGTACTTCCTGCAGATCCACCTGATCCAGACGCATCACTTTAGCGGCAGTAGCACCGGCATACCCATCAAAACGAGCCGATTTGGCTTGACTGGCTAAGCGGACTTCACTGATGGTATTCCAGGCGCCACATTCGGTACATTGTCCCTGCCATCGGACAAAATCAGCACCACAGTCGTTACAAACATAGGCGGTTTTTGTTTTCGCCATTTTTCTCTCTTTTCTATGAAGGCACGATTATTGCTTTTCAGCTTTAATATTCATAATGTACAACACTTTATTGACGAAGTGGCAGTCGACCTACGGATCACAGCACAGATGACAACGTCCGATTTAGCTGAACATATAGGGGTGATAGAGCGCTTGAAGCCCCTGCTGAACACACCTGACTTTGATCAGGTGTTTAAGCTATTGACCGAAGATCTGCCTAAGTCCAAACAATTTCTTATCAAGATGGAGCTGAAACGTTTAGGTCAGCCCTGCTCCTATTATATTGATTTACGTGGCCGGGTGGATGGCGAAGTTCGTCCCTACGAACACAACGGCCAAACCCATTACATGGATGATGTAGCCATCCGCACCTTTGAGAAAGGGGTCAAGCAATACAGCCGCTATACCGTGGGTGTCTTCGAAGACGTCAGCAATACCAGCAACAACCACAGAGTCCGCTATCAGCAAGAGCAGGCTCAACGTAAACTGATGCCGTCCGTTTCTCCGTTGGTTGCAGCCCAGGAAGAAGAAGACGCCCAAGCGGAACAACACAAAACCATTCAGCTAATTAAATTCGCCGAGTATCAGACCCGCTCCGAAGAGCGGATGAACTTCTCCATTGATATTGAGCTTATTCTGGATAACCAGGATCGGCTACAGGCCACCACCAGCGACTTGTCGGTGTCGGGCTGCAAAATCAAACTCGCCAAAGAGATGACTTTTGCACCGGGGCAAAAGGTGGCTATTTTTTTCCGTGGTTTGGAGCAGGAGTTTGCCCTTGGCCTGACGGAAGGCATCCCTTATCAGGTGGTGGAACAGGAGCCGGCGGAGAAAGGTATTTATTTACGACTGAAGCGTTTGCCGCTGGTACATGAGCGTGGTTTTACTGACTTCTTGCAAAACTTTATTCACGGCAACAAACGCCGCTACAAGGTAAACCTCGACAACACCTACGAAGCGGTCTACGTCAAAGGCTACGAGCAGTTTTTCCTGCCACGCATGACCACATTGCCAGTGTTCCTTGCGGTGAATGAGGGCAAAGCCACCCCACTCTGTGCGTTAACCACAGAAAACAACAGATCCGTACTGCATTATTTTCAGGATGAGCAGCGCCAGAACGTATTGTCGCAATTATTATCTGCCCGCCGGCTGAAGCAGTGTTTGTCCAGTGCCAACCAAAGCTGCATCCTGTATACCTTTACCCATGCCGCGAAAGGCCGGCTGTTTTTTTACTCGGCCACCGCAGATGAACTGGCGCAGTCAGCTGCATTACGTCAGGTCTTTATTGGTTTTGGTGCACAAAAACCCAGCTGGCGGGTGTTTAATTTGCATGTCACCCGCACCAATCCGGCTCATGCGCATAGCCTGCTCTCGCTGCCTAACAGCGCCAGCCAGGAAATTCAAAAACTGAATCAACCCCCAGGTCCGTTGATCCTTAACTTTATAAAAGACCTGCGTTATGTTGCCAGCCTGACTGAACTTAACACCACAGAGAGCACTGCCCTGTACCAGCGCACACAACTGGATCAGAGCTTGCTGAATCAGCTGAAAATTTTTGGCCATGCCAAGCTCGATAGCTTGCCCGCCATTGAGGCGGCCGCAGTGCATTACGTCAACCTGCGCTCGGAAAGCCGTTTTCTGTATCGGACTGAAGTGTTGGTTGGCGACGGTGAAATGGCGGACGTCCGCGGTTTTACCCGCGATTTCTCCAGCAAAGGGCTGCAAGTTGAATGCACCGAACCAGTCGATTTTGAGCGCGGTGACCAGGTGCAAATTACCTTGCCTCAGATGCAGAAAATCACCACCAAACATAAGCTGTTGGAATTACCCTACGAAGTGATGGCCGTCAGTAAAAACAAACTGATCATGAACCTGCGAATTATCGATAAGAACAATGATCATCAAGGCAAACAATTCTTCCAGCAACTGATTGCCAATAACCGCAGCAAGCTGACCCTGGCAGAAGAAGCACCTAAATTCCCCGGCTTGGGACCCGCCTTGCGCAACATGTATCTTAAAGCACTGAACTGCTTTGTGTTTTACATTCACCGCCAGGGTATTCGCTACCATATGGACGTGGTGGCCCAAGGTGCCAGCCCTAGCTCCTTGCACAGGTTGTTACAACGCTTCAGCCTGGTCGACGGCGAGCTGAATCTGCAGCCGCTGCTAAAAAATAACGCGACCAATCTGCAATTTGCTAACCAGCTGAAGAAAATGAAGCGGCAAGAGCTGCCGTTCCGCTACGAAGTATATTTACGCTACATTCCGGAACACGACAAAACAGAGCAAAGCCTGCAAGTTGAATTTGATTTTGACCTGCCAACAGCAAATCAGCGCAAGAATTTTGTCGACGAAAGCCTGCAACAAGGGCTGTTATTTGCGTACCGGATTTTCCTGTCACGCACAGGCCGGCCCGACACTGAGCATATTGCCAAAGAGCTGGGCTATGTCAGCACCTATGCCATTCACAAAGCCAAAGTACTGGAAGAGGAGCTGTGGAGCGTGGTCGGTATTGGGGAAGTGCAGGATATCAGTGACGAAGTGCTGACTCGCTATAATGTGGCGCCAAGCCTTGCAGAACAGCAACGTCAGAAGCGCCAGCAGTTACTGCACACGAAGCCAGTCCGCGAGTAAAGGGAAATGGTCCTGCCGCGCTTCTGGCGCGGTCAACATAGAAATATGGTCGTAATCCAGCAGCTGGCCTGCACTTTTCGCCAATAAACTGTAGCGACCACTGCTGAGGCCGGTTTCCGCCAGAAAGGCTTGCACATCCTGCGGGTGCCCCAATAGTTGATCATTGACCGCAGCAAAATGCCAGCTGGGTGGCCAGCGGACTGGCTGACAAGCGCTCCGATAATCAAAACCATCTGTCGGGTCGGCGAAAGGCTCACCGCGGATCCAACCAATGGTGTCGAGTAAATACTGGGCCGGCTCATTGTCGGCACCAAATCGCCATTGGCGGGCAGGCAAATAGCCGTACGCCTTACACAGTAGCGGGGCCAGTCGGTTCCAGACCAAATCAATATGAAGCCAGCGCTGCCAGCTTTGTACGCTGATGCAACGTTTCGAGCCAAATGTCACCAGCGAACGTACCAGTGGCACCAGCTCAGGTTGTCGCGCCAGTGCCGCTGCGACCACCACACCGGCCCAGGAATGCACCACCAGATGAACAGGCCCTGCTAAGGCCAAATGTCGAATTAAGGCAGGAATATCGTCGGCAATCAGTTGCTGTTGACTGTGATTGAAGCTGCGACTTACCGCCGGGATGGACTGCCCTCGCCCGGCAAAATCCGCACAATAAACTGTAAAGCCCTGATCGGCCAGAAAGCAGCCAAGCCCGCGGCCTTTTTCGTTGTAGAAAATCCGGCTGTTTTCGATAGCACCATGCAGCATAAGCACCCGTTGGCCATTGGGCTCAACAGGCTGCAGCTGCCGCAGATGTAACCGGTAATCAGCCACCTGCAGCCAGTCAGAACTTTGCTGGTGTTGCATGGCTTAATCCAGCAGATACAGCAGCTGCAGCAAGGAACCTTGCCGGATAGCCGCTTTGGCCTGGGCCTGCACTTTAGGTTTGGCATGAAAAGCCACACCAAGCGCCGCTTCAGCCAGCATTGGTAAATCGTTGGCGCCATCGCCAATCGCCACAGTTTGTGTCGGTTCAATCCCGTATTGCTGACGGATTTGCTCTACCACCCGGGCTTTGTAAGCTGCATCGACAGTAGTGCCCAGCACCTGGCCGGTAAGTTTGCCGTCGACAATTTCCAATTCATTGGCAAAGGTAGCGGTTAGCTGGAGCCGCTCTTTCAGCGCTTCGGTAAAAAAGGTAAAACCACCGGACGCAATCACCACCCGCCACTGCTGCTGTTGCAACCTGGCCACCAGCGCTTCCAGACCCGGCATTAACGGCACGCCGTCCAGCACCTGCTGCAAAATAGTCACCGGAGCACCGGCTAAGGTCGCCACCCGCTCACGCAGGCTTTGGGCAAAATCCAGCTCGCCATTCATCGCACGGGCTGTCACTGCGGCCACTTGCTCCCCAGTGCCCGCAAGCTTTGCTATTTCATCAATGCATTCAATCTGAATGGCCGTGGAGTCCATATCCATCACCAACAGGCCAGGCTTAGCTAAGCTCGGGGCACTGCTCTGGCACACCAGTTCAAGGCCCGCTGATTTCGTCCAGTCAGCCAGTTGGTGCATAAGCTCAGGTTCCAGTGATTCGGCCAGGCTGAACTGATAACCCGCTGACAAATCCGTATGTGGTTGCAACAGGCTCAACAATGCCGTTCTTGGGGCTAATAACTGAGCAAACGTGCTCAAATCCGTGATGCTAAGCGGCCGGCCAAACAGCCGTAACCGCAGCGCAACCTGTGAATTGGCCTCGGATGGCATGCTAAGTTGGCCCGCACGGATCTGCAGCATTTTGTGCGAAAGCAACTGCTCTAACTCATTGATAGACACTGCACTTAATTGTTTTGGTTCTGAAAAGCTCAAACTGCCACCTGTACTTCAATCTGTTGCCATGGCATTCTACCGACATTTTTCAGCAGATGTCAGCGCAAAACTTAAGCTTGCCTATGCAATTTCAGTTTGGTAACCAGGAAAGAAAATCCCGTTTGTACCGCCTGTTTCAGGTGGTGCTTGCGGCTAGCGGCATTCTGGTGCTGACTCAGTGGTGGTGGACCAGCCATAAGCAAGGCGAACAACTGTTTCAGCAGCAAAGTGAAGAGCTGATGCGCTCTACACTGGTCGCACTGTCACATACGGCCGCTTATTTGATTGTGAACGACCAGCTGGAAAGTCTGAATCAGCTGACCACCCATATTGCCGACACGCCTTATTTGCAAGACGTGGTGGTGTATGACGCCAACGGCGCCAAGCTGTCCGCCTCTAAGTCAGCATCACCTGCTGTGGTGATGTACGCGCCGCAGTTTCAACCTGAACTGCTGGCCCTGGTGCAGGAAATTGAACAGGAAGGCCGGGTCATTGGCTATATCAAGATCAGCATGAAGCTGGACGCCAGCTTGTTGCCAGTCACGCAGGCCTGGCAACAGCTGATGCAGCAAGTGCTCTGGATGTTGCTGGTCGCCGGGCTGGTGGCCTTTGTGATCCGCGGGCTTTGGAGTCGATTGTTACATACTGCACAGCGTCTCTGGAAAAAGCGTCAGGCCGAACCCAGCAATCTGCTCTGAAGGTCTAACCGAAGCACCTGGCAGCTGTTCTGCCAAAGCTGAGCAGCCAACTCTGCCGCGGGTTCGGGCCGTAACTCAACCAAAGCCTGAAACACCAAAGCCAGCTGGGAGGGGGTGTTCACTTGCCCCTGAAAACCAGCCAAAGGCATAGCTGGAGCATCCGTTTCCAGCACCAGAGCTTCTAATGGCAATCTCTGCACCGCCTTTTTGGTCTTTTCTGCCCGCTCATAGCTGATGGTGCCGCCAATGCCCAGCTTAAAACCCAAATCGATAAAAGCCTGACCCTGCTGGTAGCTACCGGAAAAAGCGTGCAAAATGCCGCCTTCAGTAAATTGCTGCCGCTTCAGCTCTGCCAACAACTGCACCATGGATTTTCGGTGATGCAGCACCACAGGTTTTTTCAGCGCTTTGGCAATGGCCAGTTGTTGGCTGAACAGCAACTCCTGCGCACTAAAGGTCTGCTCGTCAAGGGCATAATCCAGTCCAATTTCACCAATGGCGCACACCTCTGGTTTGGCGCCCAACTGCTGCAACAGCACCAACGCCTCCCGCTGCGCACCCGCCGCCCACCAGGGATGAATTCCCAAGGCCACGGCAAATTGATGCGCCTGTTGCAACCTAAGCAAAGGCAACCAGTTTTTTTGCTCCACAGCAGGCACCAGAATAGTCTGCACGCCAAGGGCTCTGGCCTGCTGCAGATGATGTTCTATCTGCGGCAGTAGTTCTGGCAAATCCAGGTGGCAATGAGTGTCAAACAACAAAGGCAGGGATGTGCCTGCCTCTGCGGAGCTCTTTATGGACATAACCTGTTGATGCTCCAGTGCTGGTCATCAGTTTTGCTGTACATAAAGCGGTCATGCAACCGGTGCTCCCCGCCTTGCCAGAACTCTATCTGCTGTGGGCGCACTAAAAAGCCCCCCCAGAACGACGGTAACGGTACTTCGCCTTGTTCAAACTTGTGTTTGATCTCGGCAAACTTTTGCATTAACGCCGCTCGGGTCGACACGGGACGGCTCTGCTCGGACGCCCAAGCCGCCAGTTGGCTTTCTTTGGGGCGGGATAAAAAGTATTTCATTACCTGAGACGTCGGCACCTGCTCAGCGCAGCCATACACAATGACCTGACGCTCCAGCGAGTGCCAGGGAAAATGCAGACAGACTTTCGGGTTCTGTGCCAATTCGCTGGCTTTACGACTGCCCAGGTTGGTATAGAACACAAAACCTTCTGGCCCGACATCTTTTAGCAGCACAATACGTTGTGACGGTTGACCTTCCGGACTGACGGTCGCGACACACATAGCCGTCGGGTCCGGTAATTCGGCTGCGATCGCGTCTTTAAGCCACAGCTCAAATTGAGCAATAGGATCCGGGTTCAGTTGGTCGCCGTCCAGTTTGTTTAAGGTGTAACTGCGGCGGATATCATCAATCTTCATAGACTTTTCTGACTCCATTAACAACAAGGGCAGGTTCACACCTGCCCTTTTAACTTACATTTTTTCCATCACATCGATGCCGAGCAACTCCAGCCCCTGTTTTAAGGTCAGGGCGACCAGAATACTGAGCATCAAACGACTTTGCTTCAACTCTGGCTCGACGCCTTCTTTCAGGATTGGGCACGCCTCATAGAAACTCATAAACTGGCTGGCCAGCTCGTACAGGTAGTTACACAGCAAGTTTGGCACCGCGTCTTTCATCACGGCCTGCAGCGTTTCTTCAAAACGCAGCAGCTTCACAGCCAGTTGTTTTTCCTGCTCTTCCACCAGCACCAAAGGCGCAGAAAAACCTAAATCGACGCCCGCTTTGCGCAAAATACTGCTGACCCGGGTGTAGGCATATTGCAGGTAAGGCGCTGTCGCGCCTTCAAAGCTCAGCATCGCATCCCAGCTGAACATGTAATCACTGGTGCGGTTCTTCGATAAGTCGGCAAACTTCACCGCGCCAATACCCACTTTAGCTGCCACTTCGGCCATTTCGTCAGGGGTCAGATCGGTCGACTTCTGCTTGACCACTTCGGCTGCGCGACTGACCGCTTCTTCCAGCAATTCCGCCAGTTTGACGGTGCCACCGGTACGGGTTTTAAACGGCTTACCATCTTCACCCATCATGGTGCCGAATGGCGCATGCTCATAGGCGGTTTCGTTACGCAGTAAACCAGCTTTACGCGCCACCAGTTCCACTTGTTTAAAGTGCAGCGCCTGGCGGGCGTCGGTGAAAATCACAATACGGTCAACACCAAGGCCATGGCTGCGGTACTGGCAAGCCGCCAGATCTGTAGTCGCATACAGGAAACCACCACCAGTTTTCTGAATAATAAAAGGCGAAGGATTGCCTTCTTTGTCGGCCAGTTCCTGCAAAAACACCACCAGCGCGCCTTGGTCTTCCACCGCCAGCCCCTTGCCTTTAAGCTCGTCGACAATAGGCTGCAGCATATCGTTGTAAGCACTTTCCGGCTTGATATGCTCATGGCTCAGCGTCACATTCAGCTTACGGTACACTTCTTCGCTGTGTTTGATCGAGGTGTCGATAAACAACTGCCACAGCTTTTTGCAGTGCGCGTCGCCGCTTTGCAGCTTCACCACATAGTCACGGGATTTATCAGCAAAGCCTGCTTCATCGTCAAAACGTTTTTTCGCTTCGCGGTAGAATTCTTCCAAATCGGCCAGCGCCACCTGCTCAAGGTCAACACCGGCCGCCAGTTTGTCTTCCAGGTGCGCAATCAGCATACCGAACTGGGTGCCCCAGTCGCCCATATGGTTCTGGCGAATCACCTTGTCGCCCCAGAACTCCAGACAACGCACTAAGGCGTCACCAATAATGGTCGAACGCAGGTGACCTACGTGCATCTCTTTGGCCAGGTTTGGCGCCGAGTAGTCCACCACCACCTGTTGTGGTGCCGGGTTAGCGCTTACCGTTAAACGTGGGTTTTGTGCCGCACCAGCCAGCTGTTGCGCCAGCCAGCTTTTGCTTAAGGTCACATTGATAAAACCTGGGCCGGCAATTTCAACCTTGTCGGCCATATCGCCCAGGTTCAATTGTTCCACCAATTGCTGCGCTAAGGCGCGCGGATTGGTTTTCAATAATTTGGCAGCCGCCATAGCACCGTTAATCTGGTAATCACCAAATTCCAGTTTGGTGCTTTGTGTCACCGCGGTGTTGGTATCCGCAGGCAAACCGACAGCCACCATGGCTGCCTGGGTTTTTGCCGATAATAATTCTTTGATATTCATAAAATTCTTTGCCTGTATCGCCTGTTAATGTTCACGCGTCTTGTGGAACTTAATTTTCGGATACCGTTCCATCGCCAGATTCAGGTTTACCATGGTCGGCGCTATATAGGCCAGCGCGTCACCGCCGTCCAGCGCCAGGTTGGCACTGGCTTTGTTTTTAAATTCATCCAGTGCTTTGGCATCGTCTGAATACACCCAACGGGCCGTATTGACGTTCACAGCTTCATAAATCGCGTCCACACCGTACTCCGATTTTAACCGGTGCACCACCACATCAAACTGCAACACACCTACGGCACCGACGATCAGGTCATTGTTGTCCAGCGGACGGAATACCTGCACCGCGCCTTCTTCGGACAGCTGCACCAAACCTTTAAGCAATTGTTTTTGCTTTAACGGGTCGCGCAGACGAATACGGCGGAACAGTTCAGGCGCAAAGTTTGGAATGCCGGTGAAGCTGAACTTTTCGCCGGAACTGAAGGTGTCACCAATTTTGATGGTGCCATGGTTGTGCAAACCGATAATGTCACCCGGGTAGGCCTCTTCCACATGCTCACGGTCACCGGCCAGGAAGGTCAGTGCCTGTGGCACCAGAATATCTTTGCCAATACGCACATGGTGCATCTTCATGCCTTTCTCATACTTGCCCGAGCAAATACGTAAGAAGGCCACGCGGTCGCGGTGTTTCGGGTCCATATTGGCCTGAATTTTAAAGACAAAACCGGTAAAGCCGGCTTCGTCCGGCTGCACAATGCGATTAGTGGTGGTGCGCGGCTGAGGGGCCGGAGCCCAATCGGTCAGGCCATCCAGCATATGGTCGACACCGAAGTTACCCAAGGCAGTACCAAAAAACACCGGCGTCAGCTCGCCTTTGATAAAAGCATCGCGATCGAACTCATGGCTCGCACCTTTCACCAATTCCATTTTCTCACGCAACTCAGCGGCAAAATAACCGATGCGCTTGTCCAGTTCCGGGTTGTCGATGCCTTTAATAATATCGATGTCCTGAATGGTGTGGCCCATACCGGACTGATAGAAAATCACTTCGTCACGCAGAATGTGGTACACGCCCTTAAACTCTTTACCTGAACCAATAGGCCAGGTGATTGGCGCACAGGCAATCTTCAGGACGCTTTCCACTTCATCTAACAGGTCGATAGGGTCGCGGATATCGCGGTCCATTTTGTTCATAAAGGTGACTATTGGTGTGTCACGTAAACGCGTGACTTCCATCAGCTTGATCGTCCGCTCTTCAACACCCTTGGCGCCGTCAATCACCATCAGGCAGCTGTCGACTGCTGTCAGCGTGCGGTAAGTATCTTCCGAGAAATCTTCGTGGCCCGGGGTGTCCAGCAGGTTGACCAGGCAATCGGCATAAGGAAATTGCATGACCGAAGTGGTGACCGAGATGCCCCGCTCTTTTTCCATTTCCATCCAGTCTGAGGTGGCAAACTGGCCGGATTTTTTACCTTTGACAGTACCGGCTTTTTGGATCAGTTGTCCGAACAACAACACTTTTTCCGTGATGGTGGTTTTACCGGCATCCGGGTGAGAGATGATCGCAAAGGTGCGACGCTTATTAATTTCCTGCAAAAACAGTTCAGTGCTCATAGATGGCTTTCTTCAATAGCAAAACCCCGCCTTCACCTGGTGTGGCCGGGACAAATTGCAGAGTTAAAAAATTGTGCGGGATTATAGCAGCTTACAAAGGACAGGCCCAGAATTTCGCCATCTGAAGCTGTGGCAAACTTAGCCCAACGGCAGCGCCATCAGGATGGCATCTTCGCGGCCTTGTTTGGTCGGGTAATAATTGGGTCTTAACCCGGTTTGAATAAAGCCTGCAGATTCATAAAGTGCAATGGCGGCGGTATTGGATTGGCGGACCTCCAACCATACATCCAGCACGGCTTTGCTCTCGGCTTGGGCTAAAAAGTGTTGCAATAATAAACGGCCATAACCCTTGCCTTGCGCACCAGGCACAACGCCAATATCAAATAGCGTGGCTTCAACCGCAACTTGTTGCCCCACATAAAACCCGAGAACTTCACCCTGCAGCTCCAGCACCGCGTTAAAGTAGCGCTCAGAAAAACAGGTTTTGAAATTGCCTTCGGTCCAGGGGTAAGCGTTAGCGGCCTGTTCAACGGCCAACATAGCCGGAATATCAGCTTCAGTTGCGCTGCGGATCTTTGCTGTCACTGTGTTCCTCGTGATACTGCGTAATAAGTTGCCACATCAGGCGTTTCTGTCCGGCATCCAGTGTTTCAGGGGTCAGTAACTGCTCAGATGCAAGCTGAATAGCGGTGTCAGCCAGGCGCCATGTCAGTGAAGGCGCATAAGAGTGCAAGGCATGCTGAATATCCTGCGTCAGCGGGTGACCGGTTTCAGGTTCTCTTACCTGCAACTCAGCCTGAGGCTCTGGAGCTATCTGATCGGCCGCTTCTGCAAAAGATTCTGATGGTTCAGCAAAAGACGACTGCAACTGCGAAAAATGAGCGTGCAGGGTTAATGGCTGAATACCGTTATGTTGTAAAAGCTGAATTTGTTGCGATGATAGCTTCATAATGAAGTCTATTTAGAAGTGGCAGGGGCAGAGGGATTCGAACCCCCAACCATCGGTTTTGGAGACCGCTGTTCTACCAATTGGAACTATGCCCCTAGCGTTGAGGCCGTCATTATACAAAACAGCTATGAAAGGTAAAGCAAAAACAACCTGGCTTTGCACTGACTGCACAGAATTCCGCCGTTTTACTCTGTTCACTGCAAACGCCTCGCCACTTGTTCATTATTTTAGATTAATACAAGCGCTTTAATTCGCTTTAGTTAATAACGCTCACTACTTTACTCTGCCTTTATACACAACGGGAGACATTTTATGAGCTTAGTCAAAGACATCTATCAAACTGAACTGGTTCGCCTGCAACAAGACGATACGATAGTGCATGCCGTTGAGCAACTGCAAAAAGCCGGCGTCAGTGGTGCCGCCGTGTTCCATCAACAGCAATTAGTTGGTTTTTTATCAGAACAGGATTGCCTGGGTTCCATGCTGCATGCCAGCTACTTTTGCAGCACAGAAAACAAAATTCAGGATGTCATGACGAAAAAGGTCATCAGCGTCAAATTGACCGACTCGTTGATTGATGCAGCAATGATTTTTAATAACCTGGCGCTACACCAACTACCGGTACTGGATCACGATAACCAGGTTGTCGGTATGCTCTATCGCCACCAGGTGGTCAAAGCTTTGGTTGGGCAATTGCAGCAGTGTTATAAAGCGGCGTCTTGAGCGCTTTTGGACAGTAATTTGCTCCCGGCAAATTGCTCGAATCGTGAAATCCTGATTTGACACGACGAGATCTGTGAGGAGTCAGTATCGCGGGAGGGTGATGTTGGGATCTCAGCATGCCAACTGTTTGGCATGCTGCCGACGGAACGCCTTGAGCTCTGCGAAGGGCCAGATAAGCGTTTGCCATCCTGGCAAACGCCCCTTCAGGGCCGCGCGCTGCGCGTCCAAAATCGCTCCCAGCGATTTTGTCGAACCGTGAAATCGGGATTTCAATACGCCAACAGTTTGGCGTATTGCCGATTGAACCCGACGAGCTCTGCGAGGAAGTAGAAGCTTCTCAACCGCCCGCGTCCTTGATCAACCATCTGATAGCAAAAGGAAACACAAAAACGTCTGGAACGTTTTTGGACAGCCGAAGGCTGGTCCCGAAGGGATTTTTCGCAGGATGCGAAAAACAAAAAACCTGCACTAAGCAGGTTTAATGGCGGACGCGGGAGGATTCGAACCTCCGACCGCTCGGTTCGTAGCCGAGTACTCTATCCAGCTGAGCTACGCGTCCATTTGTCGAGATTGTTGTGCATCGTTATTTTGTGTCAGATGGCGGACGCGGGAGGATTCGAACCTCCGACCGCTCGGTTCGTAGCCGAGTACTCTATCCAGCTGAGCTACGCGTCCAGCATGACACAAAATGGCGGAGAAGGAGGGATTCGAACCCTCGATACCCTTTTGAGGTATACACCCTTAGCAGGGGTGCGCCTTCAGCCTCTCGGCCACTTCTCCGCGCTACGTTGCGGTGCGTATATTAATGTTTCAGGAAAATAAGTCAAACAATTTTTGGCGCTGGAATTTCTGTTTGATGAGCTTTTAAGCAATTCGAACAAATATTGACTTAAACGCGTTAAAAATCACAAAAAAGCCGGCAAAACCACGGTATTCAGTTATTCAGCATCACTACCGCTGTAGCCGCCAGGAGTGCCCTTTTCGGCTTGAATTCGCATATAAATTTCTTCTCTGTGTACAGAAACTTCTTTCGGTGCATTCACACCAATACGTACCTGGTTTCCTTTAACCCCCAGTACAGTCACTGTGACTTCATCACCGATCATTAATGTTTCACCAACGCGACGCGTTAAAATAAGCATATAAAGCTCCTTTCCTGTGATTCCAGCTTCCCATGACCGCCAGGGCGGACCTGTCGGTTAAATGATAACCCAGAGAACAAATTTATGAAAATCTTACACTTAAATTTCTTCAATTAATAAAAGCCGGTGCAGTTCATTCGCCAGGCTAGCCAAATGGCGTTCCAGCAATAACACAGACAATTTGATTTCACTGCACTGCATAGTGACCGGGTCGGCAGCCAGTGCTTGTAACTGTTCCAGAACCACCGCCATCACCGCCGGATTGGCTTTCACGCCAACGCCAACAATGGACAGTTTCGCCAATCCTGTGAAGACCAGCCAGTCAAAGCTCTGTTTTGCTGCCAATTCACGACACAAGTCTTCGACCACACTCAAGTCAGAACGGTTCAGACTGAATCCGATCTGCTGCGGTCCAAGCAAGGTGAATAAATCCGTTTCCACCGACTGGCGGGCGAATTCTTTAAACAGCTGAGTTTGTAATGCACTGGAGATGCCAGTCAGCTGCAACCAGACTTCGTCTTTCTGACAGGCTATGCCAGTCAGCTTAGGTAAGCTCATACCTGCTCCCTGATAACAGATCAGGCTGCCCTGATCCGGTTTAAAACTGGATAACACCCGCAGCGGCACCTGATGGGTTGCCGCATATTCAATAGAACGGGAGTGCAGCACCTTGGCTCCCAGACTGGCCAGCTCCAGCATGCTGTCACTATCGACCAATGGTAAACGGAAGGCACCTGAGCAAATGCGCGGGTCTATGCTGTAGATGCCGTCGACATCCGTAAAAATCTGGCATTCGTCTGCTTTTAAAGCAGCGGCTAACGCCACAGCTGTGGTATCCGAGCCACCGCGGCCAAGGGTGGTAATATTGCCTTCAATATCCCTCCCCTGAAAACCGGCGACTATCACAATATGGCCTTGCTCCAGCTCCTGCCACAACCGTTCGGTCGCGACTGACAAAATACGGGCCCTGCTGAATTTATTGTCGGTCAGGATGCCGACCTGGTCGGCCAGCAGAGAGACGGCAGGGTAACCCCGTTTAATTAACGCAATGGCCAGCAACGCAATGCTGGCCTGCTCACCACTGGCCGCCAGCATATCGAGTTCGCGGGTGGAAGGCCGGCTGTCAATCTGATGCGCCAGCCCCAGCAGTCTGTTGGTTTCACCTGCCATCGCAGACACTACCACCACCACTTTATGACCGGCACGCACTGTCTCGGTCAGCTGCTCTGCCACCGCCTCGATACGCTCGGGGGTACCAACTGAGGTACCCCCGAACTTTTGCACATAAAGCGCCATGCTCTGTTACAGCTTGGCGACTATCTGAGCTTTGGCTTCTGCCAGTACCCGTGGCAGCGCCGCCACATCAGTACCGCCAGCTTGCGCCAGGTCTGGCTTACCGCCACCTTTACCGCCCAGCTCCGCCGCGGCCCAGCCAATCAGCTGGCCGGCATTCACTTTGTCGGTCAAGTCCTTCGTCACCCCGGCAATCAGGCTGACTTTGTCATCCGCCACCGTCGCCAGCAGCAGTACACCAGAACCAATCTTCACTTTCAGCTCGTCCATTAAGGTACGGAAACCTTTCGGATCCGCGCCAAGCAGCTCAGCAATCAATACTTTCACGCCATTGACCAGTTCGGCTTTGTCCAGCAGTGACGCACCAGCGGCACTGGCCAGCTTAGCTTTGGCCTGCTCCAACTCTTTTTCGGTCGCTTTACTCTTGTCGAGCGCCTGAGCCACTTTGTCGGCAATCGACAGCACATCACCTTTGAGCATGGCTGCAACTGTTTGCGCCTGCTGCTCTAACTGATGCAAATAGGCTAAAGCGCCTGTCGCCGTGACAGCTTCAATCCGGCGCACGCCTGCGGCAATACCGCCTTCAGCAACCACTTTGAATAAACCTATGTCACCGGTGCGGCTGACGTGGGTACCGCCACAGAGTTCGATACTGAAGCTGCCCATCGACAACACGCGCACTTCGTCGTCGTACTTCTCACCAAACAGCGCCATGGCACCAGCGGCTTTGGCGTCGTCAATCTTCATCAAACGGGTCAGCACTTCATGGTTCTGCTGAATTTGTTCATTGACCAGTTGTTCGATACGGCGGATTTCGTCGGCTTTTACCGCTTCAAAATGGGAAAAGTCAAAGCGCAGCCGGTCCGGCCCCACCAAAGAACCTTTTTGCGTCACATGGTCGCCCAGCACAGTGCGTAGGGCCGCATGTAATAAGTGCGTGGCGGAGTGGTTTTTCCGAATGGCATCACGGCGGGCATTATCAATGGCCGCTTCCACTACATCGCCAACAGCCAATGTACCTGTTAAGGTCCCTTTATGCGCAAAGGCTTTGCCCACTTTAATAGTGTCTGTCACTTCAAACACGGCGCCGTTTGCTAAGGTTAAACGACCGGTGTCGCCTGTCTGACCGCCAGACTCAGCATAAAATGGTGTCTGATCCAGCACCACCAACGCTTCTGCCCCCTCAGTTAACGACTGCACCTGTTCACCAGCCAGCAGAATTTCCACCACTTTGGCCTGAGCTTTCACTTCGGTATAACCTTTAAAATCGGTGCACTGTACAGAGCTCAGCGCCTGATTGTAGTCAGCACCAAAGTTAGAGGCTTGCTGAGCCCGTTTCCGCTGTGCTTCCATCGCCGCTTCAAAGCCAGACTGGTCTACGGTAAAACCACGCTCACGTGCTACGTCGTTGGTTAAATCCAGTGGGAAACCATAGGTGTCGTAAAGTTTGAAAGCCACTTCACCTGGAATGACGGTATCTGAACCTAAAGCGGCCAGCGCGTCTTCCAGCATGACCAGACCACGTTCCAGCGTTTTGCCAAACTGCTCTTCTTCCAGACGTAGCACTTTTTCGATCACTGCTTGTTTCTCAACCAGCTCAGGGTAAGCTTCGCCCATCTGTTCAGCCAAAGCGCCAACCAGCTTGCTGAAGAACACGCCTTTGGCGCCCAGCTTGTTACCATGGCGCACGGCGCGACGAATGATGCGGCGTAGTACATAACCACGGCCTTCGTTCGATGGCATCACACCATCAGCCACCAGGAAGGAACAACTACGGATATGGTCGGCCACGACACGCAGCGATTTATCGGTTAAGTCGGTTGCACCTGTCACTTGCGCAGTGGCTTTGATCAGCGCGGCGAAAGTGTCAATTTCATAGTTGCTATGCACGTTTTGCAGAATAGCGGCAATACGCTCCAGGCCCATCCCCGTGTCCACGCTTGGTTTTGGCAGCGGGTCCATCCGGCCATCGGTGTGGCGGTTGAACTGCATAAAGACGTTGTTCCAGATCTCGATGAAACGGTCACCGTCTTCTTCCGGTGAACCCGGAGGGCCGCCCCAGATATGGTCGCCGTGGTCATAGAAAATTTCGGTGCAAGGACCACAAGGGCCAGTGTCGCCCATGGCCCAGAAGTTATCTGACGCGTAAGGAGCACCTTTGTTATCGCCAATACGGATAGCGCGCTCTGCCGGTACACCAATCTCTTTGGTCCAGATATCAAAAGCTTCGTCATCTGTGGCGTAGACAGTGATCCACAGCTTTTCTTTTGGCAGTTTGACCACTTCGGTCAAAAACTCCCAGGCAAACAGAATAGCGTCTTGCTTGAAGTAGTCGCCGAAGCTGAAGTTACCCAGCATTTCGAAGAAGGTATGGTGACGGGCGGTGTAACCCACGTTTTCCAGGTCATTGTGTTTACCACCGGCACGCACGCAGCGCTGCGCAGTGACAGCCCGGCTGTAAGGACGTTTATCCTGACCTAAAAATACATCTTTGAACTGCACCATACCTGCATTGGTAAACAGCAAGGTCGGGTCATTGCCCGGAATAAGTGAGCTGCTTGGCACAATTTGGTGCCCTTTGCTGGCGAAAAAGTCCAGAAAAGCCCGGCGAAGTTGGGCAGACGTCATGTACATAACCACATCCTACTGTTAAAGCTGTTTAAATAGCTGTTGGATCACCTGACCGTCAAAACCACGGCTTTGCAGGTATCTCATACGTTTTAGTTTGTCCTGATAATCCGCTATGGGTTTATCGGCGTATTTCTTCTGGTAAGCCTCTAAAGCGACACTCAGCCAGTCTACATTTAATTCGTCCAGCACGGCCTGCACCAGGCTCTTTTCCAGCCCTTGCTCAGCACAAAGCTGGTTAATGTAAAACCAGCCGTACCCTTTGTGCACCTTGGCCTGGATCAGCTGTCGGGCGTAGCGGCTATTACTTTGGTAGCCGCGGCCTTTGAGCCAGAGCAACAAGGTTTCTGACACCTCAGGGGCCACCTGCTTTTGCCGCAACTTTTGCGCCAGTTCACGCTCACTGTAATCGCGTCTGGCCAATAATCCGAGCAAATAACTTTTTAATTCAGCTTCGCTCAGCGCAGTATTCGATGGCTGCATTTACACCTCCAGGGTGCTTTGCTCCTGACTGGGCCCAACCTGCAACGCAAAAATACTACTGAATGACAGGAAAAACGCCACCTGCAGCACGGGCAGAACCACCACAAAGCCGATAAAGAAGGTCATCACTGCCAGCATACCCAATGCAACAGCCATTAAACCATATAGGCTTAATGCCGCCACATTGCGCCAGCAAGCGGTCAGGCTGGCGTTTAAGATCACCAGTATGCGCTGCTCGTTTAAGAAATAAGCAATAGCCACCGCATAAGCGAACAGCATAAATATCAGGCTCACCATCGCCACAGCGCCAAACATCAGCATCGGGTCAACCTGTCCAACCTTCATCTGTTCAACCAATTCAGTCGCAAGCAGGGTTAACGGGATATTAATCAAGACATTGGCAGAGGCCAGACGGAGAAACACCCGACGGTACTGAGCCTGGCCAAATACTATAAATAAGTCGCTGAATCGTACCGGCTGCTCTTTTTGCAGCTGCACTATGGCGCGGTAAAAACCGGCCGTTAAAAACGGATTGGCCAGCAGTAGCACAATGAGCAAAATGGGGCTGATATTGGCTGCCAGACTTAAACCAGCCATAAACATCACCATGCTAATCAGCACCGCATAATGGCGTTTGAATAAATTCCAAGCCTGCGAGATCCAGCCGATCCCGGATTGCAAACTGACTCTTCGAATCACCAGCTGCAATTGTAATTTTGGTTCCACGTTTTCACTACCTTTAGCCCCGGTGTCGCTTCAAGGCTTCTGACCGGACTATAAAAATGAGCCTAGTGTACTGCAAACGCCAGCCTGCCTGAATAGATTTACCTGCAAGCATGATAAAAAACCACAGACAGACCTGATAAAAAAACCGGCTATTGCCGGTTTTTTTATCAGCAGATGGCACATCACTTACTCAGTGACAATGCTCATTTCTTTAAGCAGATTGCTGGCACCATCCACATTTTCCATTTGCCACAGCATATAACGGCTATCGACATGAATGGATCGGTTGGTGGCAGGGTCATAATCCCAGTTGGCAATAATGCCTTCAATCACCCCATCAAACAGTAAGCCAACCAGTTCCGCTTTGCCGTTTAGTGTCGGCGAACCAGAGTTGCCCCCTGTGGTATCCACTGTACTTAAGAAGTTGACAGGCAACTGGCCAGCGGCATTTTTATAGATGCCGAAGTCGCCTTCTTTAATGGCCTCAAGCTGAGCTTTCGGCGCGTCAAATGGCTCCACGCCTGTCGCTTTTTGTAAAATACCGGCCGTGGTGGTAAATGGCTGGTAGGTCACAGCGTCTTTTGGTGAATACCCCTGTACTGAGCCATAGGTCACCCGCAGTGTACTGTTGGCATCGGCGTAGACAGGCTTACCCAGGCTTTTGTTAAAAGCGATCACCGCTTCCATCACCAAAGGACGAGCCACGGCCATTAAACCTGCCTGTTCTTTTTGCTCTTGCTCCAGGGTCATCCGGCTGTCATACAGAGCCACTGCAAACTGGATCAGCGGGTCGGTGCTGGCTTTAAATTCCTCGACAGATTTCCCCATCCAAGTCAGTCGTTCAGCTTCATCGGTCAGTTTGGTGTTCTGATAAATGCCAGCCAGCTTCTCAGTCACAGCCGCTTCGTCGAACGCACCATCCAGCGCAAAGTAGCTGTCAAAGGCGGCCAGGTGCTGGGTTTTGGGCAAGGACGCATACTGCTTCAGGAAATGCAGCGCCAGCTCTTGTTCCACAGTGACATCAAAACTGCGACTTAACCGTTTCATCGACGCAGAAAAACGCTCCAGATCCCGTTGCTGATAACCAGTTTCACGTTCTGCATCCGGCTTTTGTTGTTCTTGCGCCAATCGGTACAACTTTTCAGCCGTGCTGAACAACTGAGCATAACCAAAGTAGTTCAGCACCAGATCGCGCTGCTGAGTTTCCGCTTGTTGCGCCACCAGTTGGTTCAACTGGCGCACCGCCGGGGCATATTTCGCCTGACGGGCCGGGCTGGATTTAATCCAGCGGTTCAACACTTTTTCAAACTCATCTTTACGCTGCTGAGTGCCGCCACTCTGGTAGCTCTGGATCATGCCTTCAAAGTTTTTCGCGTAGTTGGCCAGGCCCGCCAAAATACTTTCGTATTTAATCCGTGCTTCCGACCCTTCAGGTGCATGCTGTTTAATCACCGCCATGGCTTGCTCTCGGTAGGCTTTGGACTGAGGTAACACCTGGGTGAACTGATTGCGCACATCAGCGGCACTGTTGTATCTGTTGGTGCGGCCAGGGTAGCCAATCACCATCACAAAATCGTTTTCCGCCACACCTTTGGCCGATACTTTCAAATAAGAAGGTGGTGTAAAAGGCACATTGTCCGCACTGAAATCAGCCGGCTGACCGTCTTTGCCAACATAAGCACGGTAAAACGAATAATCACCTGTGTGGCGAGGCCACATCCAGTTGTCGATATCGCCACCAAACTTGCCAACACCACTGGCCGGTGCATGCACCAGCCGCACATCGCGGATTTCCATTTGTTTGATCAGGTAATACTCCAGCCCGCCATGGAAGCTGTAGACATCGCAGCGATAGCCAGGGGTTTCACAGTCCGCTACCAGGCTTTTACGCAGTTCATCAATTTTATCGAAGCGGGCTTTGCCCTTTAGTTGTGGACTGAGTTCCTGATTAATCGCAGGCGTCACGTTACTCACTTCCTGAGTCACGAAAACTTTGGCTCCCGGAGCTGCTGGCAGTTCTTTATCCATGGATGTCGCCAGGAAGCCATTGGCCAGCAGGTTATTGTCCGCCGTGCTATTGTGCTGAATGCTGCCATAAGCGCAATGGTGGTTGGTCACCACCAGACCCTGAGGCGATACGAAAGACGCAGTACAACCGCCCAGACTAATCACGGCGTTCATTGGAAACGCCGTTAATTGGGCAATACTTGCAGCCTCAATTTGTAATCCTTTGGCTTTGAGCACCGCTTCCAGCTCCGGGAGTTGGTGCGGTTGCCACATACCTTCATCTGCCTGGGCCAGCGAGGCCAGAGACAGGGCGAGAGTCAGAAGAGTTTTTTTCATGATTAAAATCCTTGGCCATAAGCCGGAAGCAAAAAACGCGTATCACGCGGTTAACGGCCCCATTCTGCGGTTTTTCTGCCAAAAGTAAACCCAGGCTCTGCTTGAAATTCAGGGCTTTGACCTCATAATGCCCCAAGTAATAAAGCACAGGACTCTCGCATGGAAACACTACTGGAAAAATTGATCTACGCCTCCCGCTGGCTGATGGCCCCTATCTACCTTGGATTAAGCCTGGCTTTACTGGCGCTTGGCCTGAAATTTTTTCAGGAAGTGTTCCACATTATTCCGATTATTTTCAGTATGAAGGAAGTGGATTTAATATTGGTGGTGTTGTCACTGATTGATATTTCATTGGTCGGCGGTCTGATCGTGATGGTGATGTTCTCTGGCTATGAAAATTTCGTTTCCAGACTGGATGTGGACGGCGATGGCGATAAACTGAGCTGGCTCGGCAAACTGGATTCCAACTCACTGAAAAACAAAGTGGCGGCCTCAATTGTGGCCATCAGCTCCATCCACTTGCTGAAAATTTTCATGGACACCCAAAACATCGAAAACGACAAAATCATGTGGTATCTGCTGATCCATATGACCTTTGTGGTATCTGCTTTTGCTATGGGTTATCTGGATAAAATTACCAAAGAATCTGGTCGCAAAGAAAACTTCTGACGGCAAAACCAAAGGGGCTTCCCCTTTGTCTTTGCCCTTGTCAGCGCTCTGCCAACGCAGGCATTAACCATTGCCGCAACTCTGGGCTGGCTTTTTTTAACGCCAGCTCAGTGCACTGATTAAAGTCTGCATAACTCCGCAGCGCCTTGACCAAGGCGTGTCGCAAGCCTTCGGTCAGTCGGATACCCGGCTCTATCACCAGATGCTGCAGTGTCAGCACCTCCAACTTGCGCTCAGCTTTGACATCGACCTGACCAACAAAGCGGTCCCGGTACAAAATAGGCAAGCTGTAATAGCCAACTTTGCGTTTCTCTGCCGGGACATAGACTTCAATCTGATAATCAAAGTTGAACAACTGACGCAAACGATCACGCTGGATCACCAGGTTATCAAAAGGCGATAACAACCAGACTTTGTCCGGCACTTTGTCAGTGAGTACTAACTGGGGCGAATAATAGTAGCTCTGCCCATCCTGAACAAAACTGCACAACCTCCCTGCTTGCACCGCAGCGGTCAGCACCTGCTGCACCTGGGCTTTGCAGTTCTTGCGTAAATAACAAATCTGCGCGGCAGTGGCCACCGCCTGGCTTTGCAGCGTACGTTCTATTAAGTGCTCAGCAAATTCCTGCTCCGATGGTGCCTGCATTTCAAGGCTGTGCGGATATAAACGGTCTGTCAGCTCATACAGCTTTTGAAAGTTGCCCTGGCGCAGCACCGACAGATGCCCCTGCATAAACAGCTGCTCCAATGCTTGTTTCGCCGGTTGCCAGTTCCACCAGCCGCCCTGACTGCTTCCGGCTTCGGTAAAAAACCGCCCAGGCAAAGCGCCTTGTGTCGCTATGGTACGCAGGATCTGCTGCATCAACTCTTGTTCAGGGTTAAACCAGTGGGTCGCCCCGTCGCGCAGTGGCATTTTGCGCTGCAGGCTGAAACGAAAATCGGCCATAGGTAAAAATGCCGCCGCATGCGCCCAGTACTCAAACAGCTCTTGCTGCTCACAGGCCTGGCTCAGTAACTCAGGACGGTAACGCCGCACCCGGTTGAACAACACATGGTGATGCGCACGTTCCACCACATTGATGGAATCGATCTGCACATACCCCAGCTGACTGACAACCCGCGCCACCGCGCCCTTGCCTTGTTGAGGTTTGAGTAAGCCCTGCTGCTGCAACACCAACTGGCGTAACTCTTGTGGGCTGAATGGGCTGGAGACTGTTTTCATTCAGAATTTCAGGTAAAAGTCGGCCAATAAATGTCGGTAGGTCTGACTGTACTGGCCATCGGTATCCCGGATCAACAAGCTTGTGCATTCAGGGCTAACCGGCAGGCGGCTAAATTGCATCAGTGACAATTTTACCGGCTTGTCAGCGTTTTCGCTGATCTGACAGCAGCGCTGCAAATGCCAGCCAAACTGCCCGGCGTTGGTTTGAAAAGCCCCCGCAACTGCGGCTGGCAGCACCAGCGCCAAACTCGCGTCCGGTGCTGCTAAGTGGGCACTTACCTGCAGTAAAGAATGCAGCGGCAAAGTGTCGGTATGGCGGGCCTGTGCCCGCCTGCTCTCTTCTGATTTAAGGCTGTTCTCAAAATAAGGCGGGTTGCAGACCAGCAGCTGATACGCCGCAACATGGTGATCCGCTTTGGCATAGGTTAGAATATCCGCCTGAATCACCTTGATCTGAGGTGCCCAGGGGCTGGCCTGCACATTCTGCCCGGCCTGCATCGCAGCCATGGAGTCAATTTCCACCGCGTCAATGTGATACTGCATGCAGGATTTTGCCGAACGCTGAGCCAACATCAATGAAAGCAAACCACTGCCACAACCAATATCGAGCATAGTGACAGGCTCCGGCTTGGCAGGTAAGGCGAGCCAGGCGCCCAGTAGCAGTGAGTCCGTGCTCACTTTCATGGCACACAGATCATGGGCAACAAAAAATTCTTTACAACGAAATCCCTGGTTCATCACAGGCCCTGCGCCGGAAAACCGCCAGTGTAAAAGAATACCTAACGACTGTCAGCCGACAGTCTGCCAAAGAAGGAACAGAGTTTGACTGAGACACTTCCAACACAGGAAAAAGTACTTTTTTCTGTATTTGATTTAGCACCCGAACTGGAACAGGCCCTGCAAAAAGCCGGTTTTAAAGAAGCAACCAGCATTCAGCAACTGGCTATTCCCGGTGCGTTGGAAGGTCGGGACCTGCTGGCCAGCGCACCGACAGGAACAGGCAAAACCCTGGCCTTTTTACTGCCAGCAATTCAGTACCTGTTGGATTTCCCACGTCGCGACCCGGGTTTTGCCCGCGTGCTGATCATGACGCCTACCCGCGAACTGGCCTACCAGGTTTTTGAGCAGGCGCAGCAGCTGATTGCCGGCACCGACTTACATGCCGGCGTGATCACCGGCGGCGTGAACTACGGCAGCCACAAAGAAACCCTGACGAAAAACAACGACATTCTGGTGGCGACGCCTGGGCGTCTTATTGAGTACCTGGATAACGAAACCTTTATGGCGGATGAAGTCGAAGTGCTGATCCTCGACGAAGCCGACCGCATGCTGGATATGGGTTTTGTCGGCGAAATGAACCGCATCATCGACGAAGCCAAACGCCGTCGCCAGACCTTGTTGTTTTCCGCCACCCTGGAAGGCATAGGTATCCGCCGTTTTGCCGAGCGGGCCCTGAAAGAACCGCTGCAACTGGAAGCCGATCCGCCACGCCGTGAGCGCGGCAAAATCACCCAGTGGATCCATTTGGCCGATGATGCCGCGCACAAACTGGCATTACTGGTTCATCTTCTCAAGCAAGAGGATGTGAAAAAGGCCATTGTTTTTGTGAAAACCCGTGAACGCCTGGCCACGTTAACTGGTCAGCTGCAAAGTGCCGACCTGCGTTGTAACTGGCTGCAAGGCGAAATGCCACAAGACAAACGCCAGGCCGCTGTTGCAGCCTTCAGTGAAGGCAAAGTCCGTATTCTGGTCGCGACAGACGTAGCGGCCCGTGGCCTGGACATCGACGATATTACCCATGTCATCAACTACGATATGCCACGAACAGCGGATGTCTATGTACACCGGATTGGCCGTACTGGCCGGGCCGGCAAAAAAGGCACCGCCATCTCATTGGTCGAAGCGCACGATATTGGCGCTGTCGGTAAAATTGAACGCTACACAGAGCAGGCACTGAAACGCCGGGTGATTGAAGGTTTACGACCCAAACACAAAGAAGCCAGCCCGCCGACCAAAAAGAAAAAGCCGAAAACAGCCGCCAAGAAAAAGGCGCTGAAAAAAGCCGCCAAAGCGAAAGCCTGATCTCACTCTATAGCAACGCAGCCTGAAGGCTGCGTTGTTGTTTAATTAGGTACTGCTCTTGCTGTGGTTACAGCAAAAACGCATAACTGAACTTCATAAATACCGATCGACTGTCCCGTTCCAGACTGGTTAATTGATCGTCCTGCACCGCATTATCGCTGTAACCTGCGTATAACAAGGTTTGTGGGTTCAACTTGTACGAATACAGCAGCTGCGAGCCCAGGCTGCGATCCCGCTGCTGAGTTAAACCCGGGTTGGTCTCTGGGTTTTGCTGCAAGTCGTTGTAAATCAAGGTTAACCGCAGCTGGCTTTGCACCGAAAACTGGTAGCTGAACCGCAGATCGGTCAGGTTAGCAGTAAAAATTTCAGCACCGCCGGTCGTCATTCCCCTGTACGTATGACGTACATCTATACGTAAGTGAGTACTGGCATTCCAGCCCAGCTCCGGAGCGATTTCAGTGAAAGAAGCCAGTCGATTGTTGCGATAGTCAATGGCATCACCAGCTTCCAACCAAACAGCGCCAAAGAGCTGAGGCCAGGGCCTGAACTCGAGCCAGAGCCCAAGCAGCTGTTCATTAAACAGGTCGGTATTGCCGTCTATGGCCAGCGAGTCGGCATTATGCCGCGGCCCCACTTTGTCGCGGTCTATCAGCGACAACTCGAAGTAACTTTGTTGAGGCCCCCACAGCTCAGCCGCCATTTCCAATTCTTTTTCCAACAGCTCGCCTGCGCTGTTGTGACTGATATCCCAGTCGCCGGCCAGACTGGCCCGGTTCCACCAATGATCTGACGAGAACCAGTTGTACCCCAGCCCCTGCACTGCCTTGCGGTAATCAGTCTGCGGCATATAGCCCATATCGGCCCGGAACTCCTGGTCCAATTGCAACAGCTCGGTGTACCAGAACCAGGCACCGTCATCATGCTCAAAGTTCAGGAAAAATGCCGGATCGGATAAGTCTTCAGCCAAACGTAGCCCAGCTTCCGAACCGGCATAACTGTCCCTGAGCTCTGTGGGGTACGCAGAATCGGCATACAAATACTGCAGCTGCAGTTTGTCCTGCGGCGTAAATTGGTATTTCAGGTCCACACCGTGCAGGTAATTGTGGTAGCTGTCACTTTGCCGTAGCGTGCTGATCCAGCCAAGTGAGAGATCCGCGCTCAGATCATACCTGTACCTCAGTACTGCGTTTTTGCTTTGTTCCGCCAGCACCGCCACATCCGAACCTAAATTACCCGGCACAAAAAAGGTGGTCTGGCTGTCGTCAGTGGCAAAAAAAGCAAAGGACTGCTGCCCGGCCCGGCCTGTCAATCGCGCTCCGAGATCGGGCGACGCAATATTACGGGTGTAAACCAAATCAAGCGGCGAGCTGAAGTAATCCTGGTTATCCAGGAAAAAAGCCCGCTTCTCGGCATAAAACAATGCAAAAGGATCGTTGGCGGACAGCTGAGCCACATCGGCTTCCACCTGAGAGAAATCCGGGTTGATGGTGGCGTTGAGGTTAATATCCGGTGTAATACCCCATTTCAGATCCAGACTGGCGGCCGTATCAGACTCCCCCTGCCAGTCGGAATGGCTGGCTGGGTCACGCTGCTCTGACCGCCCTGTCACCACCGAAGGCACCAACGCCAGATGATTGCCTTGTTTGGCTCCGGCAAAACCTGTCGCCGGCGTCATCTGGCAAATCCAGCATGGATTCGAGCGTTCAATCCGGTTGCTGGATAGCCGGTGTTTCAGGTCGCGTGGATAATAACGCACCAGCTCAATGCGCCAATTTTGTTCCGCCAGTTGCTCATTAAAATTCAGTAAACGCAGCGGTATGGCGATTTCGACCTGATAACCGTCCGCCGTGGCATGGCCGGCGCTGTACCAGATAGCATCCCAGCTGTCGCTTTCACTGCGGGTCATTTCGTTTTCGATGGCATCGGCCTGCACCCCCAGCGGATTGACGAAAAACTGATAAGCCAGCTTGGAGTCGTTGTAGGTGTCTATTTTGACGCCGACTAAATCATGATCCCAAACCTTGTCTCTGTCGGTTAAATAAGCGCGGATTTGGCTGGGATCCGGGTCTTTCGCCAGAAACGCCAGGTAGAAATACTCGCCGTTTTCGATCAGCAGCGCTTCGGTTTGCACCGGCGCCGGGGTGTTTTCAGACGGCCAGCTGTTGATGGTCAGTTGCACTTGGCTGGCTTGCTGCCAGAGTGCTTCGTTCAGCTGGCCATCAACCTGTACCTGCTCAGTTGTTTTTGGAATGGCCCATTGCGCCCAGGCCGCACTGGAGCAACATAACGCCAGCAGGTAAGCCGAAATCTGTAACCGCATCATCCGTTCGTAGTTTCCCTAACAAATCTGCCGCTGATCCTAATGAAAAAGGCCGGGAGTACCAGCCTTTTCTCTACATTTTTTGTTACAGAACTTAACTGAACTTAACGCTCCCAGTAGCTTTCTTCCAGACTGTCTTCTTTTTCCGGCAAGCCTTTGGATAAACGCGGTGCGTTTTGCACCAGAATTTCGTAGCTGACCCTGTTGGCGTATTTACAGATCTGCGCAAAGGACGAATACGCGAGGTAAGGCAACTCATGTTTGCTCGACAGCGGCAACGTTTGACGGTGGAAGTGATTCGCCGCTATGTCATGCAGAATGGCTGCCAGAGCACCGTCCCCAGCACCGTTGGTGTTTTTAATACGCTCAGGCCCGCCCAAATACGGGTCGATATGCGAATACACCTTCACGGGTTCAACACAGTCTTTTTTCTGCATAGGCCGGCTGAATTCAAATTCATTGTAATCAGGCAAAGCGCCTGACTTGATTGGGTTGGTGGTTTCCCGTTTTGCCTGCGCATCGGTGTAACCACACAGATACAAGCCTTCTGGGCCTGCGGTCAGCAGCACCATGTCAACGTAGTCCAACGCGGCTTCAGCGGCCTGCAGCGGATCAGCAAAGCCAGTCAGCGCTTCGGCTTCCTGTTCATTCATCGCCAGAATATTCACATAACTGGCCAGAGTGTCACGGATCAGCGCTTTGTGTTCCTGCACCAGATGTTTGGTGCCGAGGCTCATCACCACAGGCACATCAGCGGCTTTGGCATCATTGAGCATTTTCAGCATCGCCTGCTGAATTGGTTTGGCGGTGGCACGCAGCGGATAAGCGCTGGCCACCACAGCAGCGGCTTTGCTGATAATGTCGGTTGGAATATGGTTTGGTGCCAACTCGTCCATATCACTGGGGTCAATCACAAAGGTGCGCTCTCCATCCGGGGTCACCAAAGTGATACCACGGCCGACATCACCAGGCACGCCTTGCAGATGGTTCATATCCACTTTGCTGGAGGTGTGACAGAGGTAATGATAGGCCGGTGAGCCGAGTTTAATATTGGCCGACATCACGCCCAATAACACCGACTTATCGTCGGCCAGTACCGAATAATTGTGAATGGTGTTGCCAATGGTGCCACCAGCGAAATGATCCGAAATGGCATTGGACGCCACCAGCTCCTGATAAATCAGGTCGGCTTTGCCATGCTCCACCAGGTTGGACAGGCCTTTACCTATGCCGTATTTCTGCAGGAAGTCGTCGCTGACATTGGCAATTACATCTACTATGGTCTGGTCCAGACCAACTACATAAGTGTCCAGTTCAGGCCGCACTTCGTAGCTGGGTAAGGTCAGCTTCGGCTGAGAGACAGGAAAATAGTGTTTGAGTTTACGACGACCCGGAAATTTCATAGTGAACACGCTCTGATTCGAAGCCGCGCATTTTAGCAAAAAATCACCACAGGCCCAGGCATTTTTATCTGCGCAGTTTTCTGTGGTGTTTTCTGCTTGCTCAGTTAAGCCACGGGAGTCAGTCGGCTAAACACATAGTGCTCTGGCGTGGATTGCTCAGCACTGAACTGATAGCCCGCCAGATCAAAATCTTTAATCGCCGCTACGTCAGCCAACCGCTGCTCTGTAACAAACCGCGCCATCAGGCCGCGGGCCTTTTTGGCATAGAAGCTGATCACTTTAAACTGGCCATTTTTAAAGTCTTTGAACTCAACATTCACCACCCGGGCTTTCAGCACCTTCTTGTCCACCGCCTTGAAGTATTCCTGCGACGCCAGATTCAGCAAGGTGTCGGTTTGTAGCTGTTCCAGTTGCAGGTTCAAAGCTTCGCTGATCCGGCTACCCCAGAACTGATACAGGTTTTTGCCACGCGGATTGGCCAGACTGGTGCCCATTTCTAAGCGATAAGGCTGCATTAAATCCAATGGTCGCAACACTCCATACAAACCACTTAAGATACGTAAGTGCCGCTGGGCAAATGCCAGATCTTCGGGCGTCAGGCTTTGTGCCTGCAAGCCCTGATACACATCACCATTAAAGGCAAACAGCGCCTGGCGGGCATTGTCCGGTGTAAAAGGCGTAGACCACTCGGCAAATCGTGCCGCATTCAGCCCGGCCAGCTTGTCGCTAATCCCCATCAGGCTGCTCAGCTGTTGCGGCGTTAAATCGCGGCAAACCGGCATCAGGGCTTCTGCCTGTGCTAATAATTGAGGCTGGCTGTACTCAGTCACGGCCAGCGGGCTTTGATAATCCAGGTCTTTAGCTGGTGAAATCACCATTAACATAACAACTATCCTGTACTGCAAAAGTGCGCCTAGTGTACCAAGTTGAAGCCCGCTGTGCAGACTGGTTCTGTTTTATAGCAAAAAGTTCAGACAGATTGCGGGTTTGCGGCGGATTATGGCTTTAAATCGAGCGGCCTAATGGGTACCATGGAATTCTGCGGTCAGGCCTTAATTAGCGGCGCCAGACCCAGCTGAATTCCAGGGTAGGAAAGTCACCCCATCAATAGGTTTTGTGTTGTAATTTTCCTACATTTTATTAGTATTAATCACCCTCCAAGCCGGATGTGATCAAAATAACGGTAAGAAAACAATATGAGCAGCTTACTTGACCAGTTAAAACAAGTGACCACTGTGGTGGTCGACAGTGGCGACTTAGGTGCCATTGAACAATTCCGCCCTGTAGACGCCACCACCAACCCCTCGTTACTTCTAAACGCCAGCCAACTGGAGTTTGCCAAGCCATTACTGGCCGCCGCCGCCGCTTATGCCAAAGCACGAAGCAGTGACCTGGCCGAACAAATCAGCATTGCCGGTGACAAGTTTGCTGTCGACATCGGTACCAAAATCAGCCAGCTGATCCCAGGCCGTATTTCGACCGAAGTGGATGCCCGTTTGTCATTCGACAAAGCTGCCACTGTCGCCAAAGCCAAGCAGCTGGTCGCACTGTACAAAGAAAATGGCCTGGGCACCGATCGTATTCTGATTAAAATTGCCTCCACCTGGGAAGGTATTCAGGCGGCGCGTGAACTGGAGCAAGAAGGCATTCAATGTAACCTGACGCTGTTATTCCATATGGCGCAGGCCCGTGCCTGTGCTGAAGCTGGCGTGTTTCTGATCTCCCCTTTTGTTGGCCGTATTCTCGACTGGTACAAAGCCAACACCAAGCAGGACTACGACTCAGAAACAGACCCTGGCGTCGTGTCTGTACGTGAAATCTACCGTTACTTCAAAGCGCATGGCCACAAAACCGTGGTGATGGGTGCCAGCTTCCGCAACACAGGTGAAGTATTGGCGTTGGCCGGTTGTGACCGTCTGACCATCAGCCCGGGTTTATTGCAGGAGCTGAGCGACGCACAAGGCCAGCTGCAGGTGCATTTACAAGACCAGGGCGTCACAGAAAGTGCCAAGCAAGCCATGACCGAAACCGAATTCCGCTGGGCTCTGAACGAAGATGCGATGGCCACTGAAAAACTGGCTGAAGGTATCCGTAAATTTGCTGTGGACCAGCGCAAACTAGAAACATTGATCCAGGCACAACTGCAGGCCTGAGGTTATTAAGGGGAGAAACTGAATGTCATCTACGGTGTGGGCTTCGCTGAAACAGCAAGCCAGTACAGCCATTTCATTACGGCAGGAATTTGCACAGGACCCGAAACGGGCAGCGAAATTCCAGGCAACTGCCTGCGGGATTCACCTGGATTTTTCGAAAAACCTGATCACAGACAGTATCTGGCAAAGCCTGCTGAAACTGGCAACGCAAAGTGACATTCAGCGCAAAGCACAGCAGATGCAGCAAGGCGATAAAATCAACAACACCGAACAGCGGGCCGTCTGGCATATGGCGCTTCGCGCTGAAGCCGGTCAGCCTCTGCTGCTCGATGGTGTTGATTTAGAACCGGAAATTGCGCAGTGCCGGTCCCAGATGGCCAGCCTGATCACTCAACTGCACCAAGGCGAGTACCTGGGATATCAAGGACAGGCTATTACAGACCTGATCTGGATTGGCATCGGCGGTTCTTTGTTAGGCCCGCAAATGGCCTGTGAAGCTTTATTGCCTTACAACCAAAGCCCGGTGCGTATTCATTTTGCCGGCAACATTGACGGCGCCGTGGTCAGTGACGTGGTCAAAGGCTTAAACCCGGCCACCACGCTGGTGTTTGTCGCCTCCAAGTCATTTGGCACCGAAGAGACCAAACAGAATGCGCTGGCTGTACGTCAGTGGTTTACCGATAACGGCGCAGACAAAGCCGCTATTGCCCAGCATTTCTGGGCCACCTCGTCCAATATCAAAGCTGCGGCTGAATTCGGAATTGTGGCCGAGCATATTCTGCCAATGTGGGATTGGGTTGGCGGGCGTTACTCTTTGTGGTCAGCTATCGGCTTCCCTGTGGCGCTGCAGCTTGGCATGGCGCAGTTTGAACAGCTCCTGGCCGGTGCCCGTGCCATGGATCAGCATTTTTACGCAGCCCCGTTTGAACAAAACCTGCCCGTCATTCTGGCGCTGTTAGGTGTGTGGTACATCAACGCCAAAGGCTGTCAGGCTCAGGCTCTATTGCCGTACAGCCATTACCTGCGTCTGCTGCCGTCTTATGTGCAACAGCTGGATATGGAAAGTAATGGCAAGAGTGTCGATGTCGACGGCCAGCCACTGCGACTGGACACAGCGCCCGTGATTTGGGGCGATGCCGGTACCAATGGCCAGCATGCGTACCATCAGTTATTGCACCAAAGCGCTTTAGCGGTACCATCCGACTTTATTCTGCCAGCCAAGGTCAGCCACGAGCTGACGGACCATCATCACCGTCTGGCGGCACATTGCTTCGCGCAAACGCAGGCGCTGATGCAAGGCAAGACCTTTGATGAAGCCAAAGCCGAAGTACTGGCTACTGGTGCGCCGGAAGCAGAAGCTATTGCGCTGGCGCCGCACAAGGTGTCACCTGGTAACAAACCAAGCAACACTCTGCTGCTGCCGGAGCTGTCCCCTTATTACCTGGGGGCGCTGATCGCACTGTATGAACACAAAGTCTTTTGTCAGGGCGTATTGTGGAATATTAACTCCTTTGACCAGTGGGGCGTAGAGCTGGGCAAGCAACTGTCTACACCTATTTACCAGGTGCTGTCAGGCCAGAAGGAAAGCCGGTTTGACGCCTCTACAGAAGCACTTATCGCAACATTTAACCAGTTCAGGAACAGCTAACCGACAAAAAACATTCATTTTTCGTTCATTTTTGTGTCAAAAGGTTATTTTATTTTCATGCAGACTGTGGTACTAATTTGTTGAAAATAACAACAACTCAGAGGGGCAAAAATGGAAAGCTTCGAAGATTTACTGAACCTGTTGGAGCGTCCTGCAACGAAGAGCCGTGCGGTGAAACGTAAGTGGCGTGAAATCGAAGCAGTAAAAGAGCGTCAACGTCTGAAGCGCGAATTAGAAGACATTGACTGGACCATCGAACCTGAGTTGAACGATTTGGAATTTAGTTAAAAAAAGCCCCGGCCTTCTGGCCGGGGCTTTTTTAATTCCACAATTCAGGCCCTCAAACCATCGCTTAGGCGATGGTTTGTTTTAGTCATCTGCTAGACCTGCCAACGCACTGGCGTTTTACCTTGCTGAGTCAGCAAGTCATTGGCTTGGACAAAATGACCGCAACCTAAAAAGCCACGATGTGCTGACAGTGGAGATGGATGAGGCGCGGTCAGAATATGATGTTTCTGCTTATCCACCAGTTGGCCCTTTTTAATGGCGTGACTCCCCCAAAGCAAAAAAACAATGCCTTCGCCTTGGGCGCTGATAGCGCGGATCACCTGATCGGTAAACTGCTCCCAGCCTAACTGACGATGCGAATTGGCTTCATTCGCCACCACAGTCAATACCGTATTGAGTAATAAAACTCCCTGCTGTGCCCAACTCTCCAGGCAGCCGTGGTTGGGGTACTGAAAATCCGCATACTCCAGTTGCAGCTCTTTATAGATGTTGCGTAAAGAAGGAGGGATCGCCACACCTTCAGGCACAGAAAAGCTCAGACCATGCGCCTGATTCGGTCCGTGGTAAGGATCCTGGCCGATAATCACCACTTTTAACTGGTCAAAGGGGGTGTATTTAAAGGCATTGAAGACCATGGCTTCTGGCGGATAAATCACCTGCCCTGCGGCCCGTTGCTGCTTCAGATAATTGATGGTGTTGATAAAATAGGGCTGATTTTTCTCAGCCCCAATCACGTCTTGCCAGCTTAAACTCACGCTTATTTGTCCAATGCCAGTAATGCCTGGCGCAATTGTACATAATCAGCGTTCATCGACACAGCCAAACTTGCCTCACTGGCCACAGCGGCCAGCTCAGCAGGCAGCGCAATAGGACTGCCAAGAATGTTCTCCACCTGCTCTTTAAACTTGGCAGGATGCGCGGTGCCAAGGAAGATACCGTATTCACCCGGCTGCAGGCTGCGCTTCAGTGCTTTGTAAGCCACGGCTGCATGAGGCTCACTGACATAACCCAGGCTGGCGAGCTGACGCATTGACAACTGCGTGTCTTCTTCGTCCACCATCACAGCTTCCAGTTCGTCACGCCCGACCAGACCTTGTGCCAGCAGTGCTTCAACACGTGGCCAGTTATTCGGCGCACTGACATCCATCGCATTGGATAAGGTCGCGACGGTTTTATTCGGCGCCCACAGGCCGTCTTTCCAGTACCGCGGCACAGTGTCATTGGCATTGGTCGCCGCAATCAGCCGCTTAATGGGCAGGCCCAATACTTTGGCAATTAAACCTGCCGTCAGGTTACCAAAGTTCCCGCTTGGAACCGAAATCACCACCTGCTCCCGCTGATTGGCTGGTACCTGAGCCACAGCTTCAAAGTAGTAGCAGATTTGTGCAAACAACCGGCTGATATTGATGGAGTTCGCTGAATTGATATTCAGCTGTTGTACCAAAGCTTTATCATTAAACACTTCTTTGACCAACGCCTGGCAGGCGTCAAAATCGGCGTTCACTGCCAGGGTATGGATATTTTTGCCAAGAGTGGTAAATAATTTTTCCTGCAATGGGCTGATTTTTCCTTCCGGAAAAAGAATCACCACTTCGACCCCAGGTTGCTGATAAAACGCATGAGCTACCGCAGCGCCGGTATCTCCGGAAGTCGCGGTCACAATAGTGGTTTTGCGGACATTTTCAGCTTGCTGCGCTTTGACCAGCGCCTGCGCCATAAAACGACCACCGAAGTCTTTAAAGGCCAGCGTCGGGCCATGGAACAATTCCAGGCAAGCCACGTCATCAGTCACTGGGGCCAAAGGAGCTGGAAAAGCAAAAGCGGCTTCGACCATTTGCTGTACTTCTGCTGCTGTTAATTCATCCCCAATCAGGCTGGCCAGAATGTGGCTGCTGCGTTCCACAAACGACATATCCAACAAACGCGGTACGTCCAGCTGCGGCCACTGGGTCGGGAAGAACAAACCTTGCTGTTCACCCAGCCCAATGCGGACTGCCTGCAGAAAACTCACTTGTTGCGAAGGAACTTTAATATTACTTAATTGCATCTGCTTAATCCTGTGTCCTGATCCTGTAGCGCCCGTGCGCCTTGTTGCGCCAGACGGCAAACCACCGTCATGGCATCCTGATTCTTTGCATACTGTGTTTGCAGATAACTGGCGGCAAACTGTGCTTGTTGTTCATTGCGGCAGACAGCGAAAATAGTGGGCCCTGCACCAGAGATCCCGACATGCCCCACCCCTTCGGCCATTAAGGCGGCACGCAACGGTTCCAGTTCAGGCATTAAACTGCGCCGGGCTGGCTCTGCTACCAGGTCCTGCAATGCGGCCAGCGCATCCTGTTCGTCTCTGCTGTATAAGGCCGACACAAAACGGCTGAGCATACCGGCAAAGGCGATGCTGTGTTTCAGCGACAGCTGCTGGGGTAAGACAGCTCGAGCCGCTTTGGTTGACAGTACGGTGCCCGGATAACACAACACCACACGCCAGTGATCAAACCAGGGCAAAGACCGGCAAATCTGTGGGCTGTCCTGCAGCATCAGCTGCAGACCACCAAAAAAGGACGGTGCGACATTGTCGTAGTGCACCGAACCACTGACGCCACCTTCCAGCTCTGCCATCAATTGCAGTAAAACCTGGTCCGACAGCGGCCGGCCAAAGTGCTGGTTAAAGGCATATAAAGCCACCACAATGGAACAGGCGCTGGAACCCAAACCACTGCCGACAGGCAAGTGTTTAACCAGTTCCAGTCGCAAGCGTGGCAGAGTGCGACCTACCGCCTGCTCAAAAGCGTAAAAGCACTTGGCGACGAGGTTGTCATTCAAATCTGCTGGCAGCTGATGCACATAACGCCCTGATACACTCAGCTCCAACGCATCACCTTCTCCAAGGATCGCTAATTCGTCCCCCAGCGCCTGCCCGTCTGTTGGCTCAAAAGCCGCTCCCAATAAATCAAAACCAACCGACAGATTGCCGGTGGAGGCGGGCGCAAAATATCGACTCATCTCACATCTCCTGCTGCCAGGACAAAGTCCGCATTACATCACTGAACACACCGGCTGCAGTCACTGCGGCACCAGCCCCATATCCCCGTAAAACGAACGGGATCGGTTGGTAATAGCGGGTATGGATCGCCAGCGCATTTTCACCGTCTTTCACTTTGGCCAGCGGATGGTCCAAATCAAGCGCTTTAATCGCTACCTTACAGCGCCCATCACGGATTTCACCTATGTAGCGCAGCACCTGGCCATTGGCTTTGGCGGCGACCACTTTGTCGGCAAACAACGCGTCAAGCTGAGGCAGTTGGGCCATAAAATCAGGCACAGCTGTGCCTTCAGCAAAACCAGCTGGCAGTACACCTTCCACGTCCACATCGGCCAGGTCCAGCATCAGACCGGACTCCCGCGCCATGATAAGCAGCTTGCGTGCAACATCCATCCCCGATAAGTCGTCGCGTGGGTCTGGCTCTGTAAAGCCTAAATCACGCGCTTTCTGCGTCACGTCAGACAAACTGACACCCTGCTCCAGCAGACCAAAAATATACGACAGTGAACCTGACAAGATGCCCTCAAACGCCAGCAGTTCATCCCCTGCGTTAAACAACCCCTGTAACGTATCAATCACCGGCAAACCCGCGCCTACTGTGGTTTCATACAGGAAACGCCGTCTGTGCTGCTGGGCGACCTGACGCAGCTGGCGGTAATAGTCCAGCGAGCCGGTGTTGGCCTTTTTGTTTGGTGTCACCACATGGAAGCCGGCTTTCAGGAAATCCACATACAAACCAGCCACAGGCTCAGCACTGGAACAGTCAATTAACACTGGGTTGGTCAGGTGCTGCTCGGTGACAAACTGGCTCAGCTGCGCCACGCTAAACTGCGTTTTGGCACCCTGCATCTGCTGCTGCCACTGGCCCAATTCAATACCTTTCGGGTCCAATAACAACGCCTTGGAGTTAGCGATGCCATACACCGTCAGCCGCACATTACGCTGCTGCAAAAAGGCTTGCTGACGCTGAAACTGCGCCAATAACTCGCCACCGACCACACCACAGCCCACCAGAAAGACGTCAATGCTTGGCACATGGCTGAAGAAGTTTTCATGGCAGACTTTGACCGCGTCCTGACAGGCTTTTTGCTCCACCACTGCGGAGATGGAGCGTTCGCTGCTATCCTGTGCAATAGCCACCACGTTGACCCGAGCTTGGGCCAAAGAGGCAAAGAATTTAGCCGCCACACCACGGTGCTGACGCATGCCGTCGCCGACCAGACTGACAATCGCCATATCGGACTGGATATGCAAAGGCCGTAAAAGTTTATTCGCCAGTTCCAGTTCAAACTCCGCCATTAACGCCTGCTGGGCCACTTTCAGATCGGACTGCGTCACACAGAAACTGATAGAAAACTCAGACGAGGACTGAGTGATCAGGCTGACCGACACTTGCTCTCTGGCCATGGTGGCGAACACCCGGGAAGCCATGCCGACCACCCCTTTCAGACCTGGGCCAGACACAGTGATCAGCGCCAAGTGCTCCAGGCTGGAAATGCCTTTCACCAAGCTGTCACCGCTGCTGTGCTGGTCGATACAGGAGCCAGGCGCCGACGGGTTTAAGGTATTTTTGATGTAACAAGGAATTTGAAAACGCGCCAACGGGCCAATGGTTTTTGGATGCAGCACCTTTGCGCCAAAATAGGACAGTTCCATCGCTTCGTCGTACGACAAATGCGAAATCAGTTTGGCATTTTTTACCTGGCGCGGATCGGCACTGTAGACGCCATCCACATCAGTCCAGATTTCACAGACCGACGCTTTCACCGCTGCCGCCACTATGGCCGCTGAATAATCAGAGCCATTGCGGCCCAACAGGCAAAGCTCGCCTTGGGCGTTACTGGAAACAAACCCAGCCATCACATAAACCTGAGCCTGTTGTTTGGATAACGTCGCAGCAAAGCTCTGCTCAGAGGCACTGATGTCGGCTACCGCATTCAGATAATCGCCCTGGCTTTTTACCAGCGCGACTGAATCAAGCAGAACCGTTTGCAGCTGTTTTCCTTTCAGTAGCGCCGTCATCAAAGCCACACTGAATTGCTCGCCCATGCCCAGAATTTGCGCTTTGATATGATCCGGGCAATAGCCTAACAAACGAATGCCCTGCAGCCGCTCGGTCAAGCGCTCGTCCTGAACCGCCGCCAGTTCACGCACAGCCTGCAGTTGCTCGCTACTCGCCCGCAAGCCGGCGTCGTCAATCAACTGCGCCAGACGCTGACGCCATTGTTGCAACAGCGGCAGATAATCTGAACCCAAAAATGCCAGATCAGTCAGTTCCACCAGGGTATTGGTCACCCCTTGTGGCGCAGATAACACCAAGCCTACCGGCTCAGTGCCGATTTGGTTTGCCACGATATCGGCGACTTCGGCAAACCTGACCACAGAGGCCAGTGATGAACCGCCAAACTTCAGTACCCTCATGTTGCACTCCTTAATAAGCAAAAAGGCCCGAGACGGGGAGGTCTCGGGCCTTTTCTGAATGCAATACGCCGCCGACCTCCTACCCCGTGGGGCTGGTGGTTGTAATAATGGTGGTGGTATTGCGATTTTTTATTTTCATAAGTCCACTATGCGTGAACATTTAGACGTCTGTCAATCTAAATGTTTAGATCCTTTTTGTTTAAATACTGGTCAAGCCGCTATCAAAGCATAAAACCCTGTTGCGTCCGGAGCGTTTCGCCTGGTACAGCGCCTGGTCTGCCGCTGAGATCAATTGTTCAGCGGCTCGTTCGTCAAAATTCTGCAACACAGCGACCCCAATGCTCAAAGTGACCTGGATCTTATGTTGCTGGTAATGAAAGCTGGTATTGGCAATTTGCTGGCATAAGCGCTGCGCCACTTCAAAGGCGCCGGCTTTGTCGGTATTGGTCAGCACTATGCCAAACTCCTCGCCACCGTAGCGGCCAAACCAGTCGCTGTCACGCAGCAACTGCTTGACCTGAGCGGCCAGTTCCACCAGCACAAAGTCACCGCCCTGATGGCCATAACGGTCGTTGAGCTGTTTAAATCGGTCTAAGTCAAACAACAGCAGCGACAATGGCGTCTGATAACGCTCAGAGCGCTGAACTTCCAATTTCAGTTGCTGTTCCCAATAGCGCCGGTTCAAACATTGAGTCAAGCCATCAAGCCTGTTGCTTTGTTCCAGTTGCGCCATGGTCTGTTGCAAGTGCTGCTGGTACACAAAGGCATCTGTGGCGTCTTCAATCAGCAGACAGACGTACTTTCCACCTTGCGGATCAGACAAAGGCAGCATAGTGCAGTTTTGCGCCATGTAATGGCTACTGCCAGTGGCGGGACGTAAATGCGGCAGCTTCAGAATGTATTGGCGCTGCTCCCAGCTACTGAACGCGGGCGTTTGCAGACTGACGACCGTCTCGAATTTACGTCGCAACCAACTTTCGGGTAAATCGGTAAATACGTCAAACAACACTTTGTTTTTGACGTCCAGCAGCTGCAATTTGGCATGCCGTTCCAAAAAATGATTGATGTAGACCAGACGAAAGGCGGTATCAACCACCAATATCCCGCTGTTCAGCTGACTTAACACGGGGCCAAATAACCAGGATTCACTCATTAATACCGTTCCAGAATACGGTCCAGGGTTTGCTGCAGGCGCCCTACAGCCTCCCCTGGGATCAATAACAACATATCGCAATCAAAAGCGTAGTCCGTCAGTTGATAACGAATATCGACCTTCAGGGCCAACTCACAGTTCTGTAAAGAATAAAATAACGACTCACTGATCCCTGTGACAGGAGAGGCCACTGTTCGTGGTGCACTATACGACAATTGCTGCTGAATTTGCCCGGCCAGGCTATTCAGAAAGGTGCTGTTGAGGATGGTACTGATGTCCATCAGCATTTCCAGGTCTGAGCTGGTGCCTTGTTCGTAATCAAACAACTGAGCGAGGGTATGAGCACTTTCTTGCTGGAAAAGCAAAATCGCTTCGCCACGGATCCCTTCGGTACCCAGAAACCCCTGGCTGATTATCGCCAGCGCTTTGTGTTCAGCTTCCTGGAAAAACTGAATAGACAACTCGCTGGATTGAATAAATTCAATAGCCGGAACCTGTAAATGCACAAAGGTGCCAAGAAAACGGGCAAGTTTGTCACTGGCCAGCCCCATCGCCACATTCATCAGTTCCTGCAGGCAATCCTTTTGTTCTGCACTGAACATCGTCAGACCAACCCATATTGTTTGAGCAGGCCTGATAACTTGTCAGCGCTGACCGGCTTTTGCACAAAAGCCAAGGCGCCTAATTCGTTCACCCTGCGCTGCATTTCTGGCTGAATATCGGCAGACACCACCACCACAAAACAATCCAGCTGAAGCTGACGGATTTGCTCCAGCACTCCAATGCCATCAAGCTCCGGCATAGTCAGATCCAGAAACACCAGACCTATTTCTTGTTGTTGCAGAACTTCAAGCGCTTCGCGGCCATTTGCTGCAGAAAAGAATTCGGCATCCAAATCATCAGGCAGAGACTTTCTCACCTGTTTTCTTGCCAAAAGTGAATCATCACAAATCAGCACTGACAGTGCCATACTGCATTACTCCATACTCGTTCTTGTCATTTTCTCTGACTTGTTTTTCATTTTTATGAACTCAGTCCTACCTTAACTGAAAGTCGGTTATTTTGCCCACAGGATCACTGCGAAAATTTAATTTTTTCAGTGAATTGCCGTACTTTTGTTGCGAAAGGATCCGCAGTTGCCTAGTCTCACAGATATTTCTGAGCGCTGGTGTTTTCATTTTTGACAAACTTGTTTAAGTTAGTCACTGAGGACTGAACCGTATTTCCGTGCAAGGTAACCGGATGCAGCAAAAAAGTTTATCCCGCAAGCTGCTGACCAAAGTGCTGTCAGTGTATTTTATTCTGACTTTTGTCGTCACTTTGGGTCAGATTGTCGCGGAGTATTTCAATACCAAAGACCATATCAATGGCGAACTGGCCACCTTACAACAGACTTTTGCCGGCAGTCTGACCCGTGCCATCTGGGAGTTGAACACTCAGCAGGCCATGATTATTGCTGACGGCCTGCTGGCCATTCCAGCGATCGAAGGCATCATTGTGCGGGATGACAGCGGAGCTGTGATCACCCAACTCGGTCGGTATGTCGATATCAGTGAACGTTATGGCAACTCTCTGGTACAGGAAGGTGTGCGGCTGACTGAACAAAACTCAGGGCTTTTTGGCTACACCTTTCCACTCATTTTTGAATTCTCCGGCCGCGCTACCCAAGTCGGTGACGTGACCTTATTTTCCAGCCGTGCCGTGGTATTGGACCGGATCAAAATTGGCATCTATTTCCTGGTTGGCAATGCGGTGCTAAAAACCACCTTTTTGATTATCTTGTTTTTGCTTGCGTTTCGCAGCCAGTTGACCTTGCCGCTGAATGAGCTGACTCAACAAATTGAAGATTTGGAACTGGACCACCTGGAAGGAACCCGCGTCGAAATCCAGCACAACGAAAGCAACGAACTCTCGGTGATGGCCGATGCCTTCAATCGCCTGATTGCCCGGGTGCAGGACTACAAGTCTCAGCTTGAAAGCACACAAAAACAATTGCTGCAGTCCAATGAAAAACTCGATCAGCACAATTTATTATTGGAACAGGAGGTCGCCCGTAAAACCTCTGGCCTGAGCCAGGCCATGATGGACCTGCAACAACAGAAACAAGAGCTGGAAGTGAAACAGCAGGCGCTGCGTGAAGAAATCGAACGTCGCCGCCACAGTGAAGAAGCCTTGCGGCAAAAACAAGCGGAGCTGGAAAAGTCGGTTGACGATTTAAAGCAAGCTCAGGACCGCTTGGTGCAATCGGAAAAGATGGCGGCACTGGGCGGCTTTGTTGCCGGTATCACACATGAAGTAAATACTCCTGTAGGTATTGGGGTAACAGCAACCAGTTTCCTTGCCGAAAAACTGGCAACACTGGAAAGCCAATACAAGGATAAAACCCTGACACCAAAAATGCTGGAGCATTTTATTGAAGAGGCGAAACAAAGCAGTACTTTATTGCAGTCCAACCTGACCCGGGCATCTGAACTGATTGCCAGCTTTAAACAAATTGCGGTGGACCAGACCAGCGATGCACTACGCACCATTAATCTGGCCGACTATCTGAGTGAAGTGATCCGGTCATTGCAGCCAAACTTCAAAAAGACCCGACATCATATCGATGTGAATTGCCCGGAGAATATGATCCTGAGCTGCCCGGCCGGTGCGATTTCGCAGATTTTCACCAACCTGTTGATGAATTCACTGATCCATGGTTTTGAAGAGATGGATGAAGGTCATATCCGCATTACTGTGCTGGATGAAGGCTCAATGGTCGACATTACCTACTCAGATGATGGCCGGGGCCTGACACAGGATCAGCTGGAAAAGCTGTTTCATCCATTCTTTACCACCAAGCGGGACCAGGGTGGCAGTGGCTTGGGCACCCATATTACCTACAACCTGGTGCGTCAGACGCTCGGCGGCAGTATTCAGGTCAGCAGCGAACCTGGTCATGGTTTGAGCTACCACATCCGCTTTCCGAAAAATCTGAAACGCAATGCCTGAAACTGAGGACAACCTCAGCGTCAGGCTGCCGATTTTACGGCAAAAATACCCCTGAAAGCCTGACTGGCTCATGTATACTCTGGCCTTTGTTCAAAGCGTCAGAGTGAAGTTATGTGGTTTAAGAATTTACGTCTGTACAAAGTCAACGAAGCCATCAGTGGCGATCAGGAGCAACTGGAACGTCAGTTTGCCGAATTCAAATTCAGTCCATGCATGGCCCAGGAAGCAATGAAAATTGGCTTCACCAGCCCATTGCACCCTAGTTTCAAATCTTTTTGTCACCTGACATCCGACTTATTGTTAGTGGCCGTGAAACGCCAGGAAAAAGTCTTACCTGGCGCCGTCGTCCAGGAAGAACTGGAGCCGAAAATTGCGGCGGCAGAGCAGGAGAAAGGCCGGCCACTGAGCCGCAAAGAGAAGCAGGCATTAAAAGAAGAGCTGATCCAGGCCCTGCTGCCTCGCGCCTTCAGCCGTTCCAGTGTGACCCGCGCCTTGTATGACCGGGAACAACAGTGGTTGCTGGTCGACACCAGCAGTAGCTCAAAGGCAGAAGAAGTGCTGGCATTAATGCGAAAAGCACTGGGTTCACTACCTGCCCTGCCCCTGCTGGATAATCACAAACTCAATCAGCAACTGCATTTCTGGCTGCAAGGCAAAGAGCTGCCCGCTGGCTTCGAACTCGGTAACGAAGCAGAGCTGAAAGCGCCGGATGAAGAAGGTGCCAAAGTACGCTTCAGTAATCACTTGCTGAGCGCTGATGAAGTGCAGAGCCATCTGGAAGATAAGCTGGTGACCCGACTGGCTCTGGATCTGCCAGAGCAACTCAGTTTGCTGGTTTGTGAAGACAGCAGCATTAAACGGCTGAAATTCCATGAAGTGGTTTGTCAGCAGAATGATGAAATGGGCTGGGATGATTTAGCGGCACGACTGGACGCCGATTTGTTACTGATGCACCAGTTGTTGCGGGCGGCTTTAGAGCCCCTGCTGAAAAATCTGGAGCAATAACCCATGAAAAAAGGAGGCCACGCCTCCTTTTTTATTCACTTCAACTATGAGTGCCGCTTAGCTGAGTACAGCTTTGATTTCTTCTGACACACCACCAATTTCCGGTAACTTCATAAAATGCAGATCCGGCACCAAGCCACGTTCAACATAAGGCTGCAGCAGCGTGAAACGCTGGCCGTCGTCAGCCACAGTGCGGCTAATCACGCCAATGCGGACAAAATCAATGTAACCGGCTTCTGCCGACAGATAACTGGGGTTATTCCAATTCTGCACAATGTCCGGATAGGGTTCGGCAAAATCCCAGGCCCGCATAATGGCAGCACCTATTTGCCCCGTCAGGCTGTCCAATGCCTGATCTAAAAAGCGGGGATCACCAAAGACGGTCTGATACCGCTCTGCTTCGGTCAGAATAGGCAAAGCGCCAATCTGGTGCATCAGGCCAGCCAGTGTCATCACATCCAGATTCAAACCACAATAGCGGTTGTTTTCCATATAGAACTTCAGGCAAGCGATGGCCACACTGGTGACATAGACGCTGTCGCTCCATACCTGAGCCATCCGCTCTTTAATCTGTTCATGCTGGGAAATAAAAAGTTGCTCCATCGCCATCGCGGTAGCAATGTTTTTCACCTGACTGAACCCAATGCGGGTGACCGCCTGATTGAGTGACGTCACCCGAATAGAACGTCCCATAAAAGCGCTATTGGCAATTTTGATCATGCGGGCCGCCAGTGCCGGATCCTGGCCAATCACGTCCGTCATGGTTTGCAGCGTACTGTGCGCATCATCGGCAGTCCGGCGCACCTGTATAGCAATTTCAGGTAAGGTCGGTAACACCAACAAGTCCGTGCGGATTTTTTCAATCAGAATAGTAAGCAGGGCATTTTCAGCCGACATATCACATTTCCTCTGTACTGACTCAGATGACTACTCAGTACTTTTTTTCTGGTGCATTCAGGCCATCCAGTTTCTGCATCAGCCTGGCCAGTTCTATTTCATTGTAGGCTCTGGCCTGATGTTTCCCCCATACAGGGGCAGGCCACGCCAGATCCTCTTCATAACGGACTATATGGTGAACATGCAGTTGAGGAACCATATTGCCAAGGGCGGCAATATTAAGCTTTTTCGCCGAAAATTGCTCCCGTAAAAACGTCGCAAGATGTGCACTTTCGAACCAAAGTTGCTGCTGATCTGCTGCTGATAAATCAATAGTTTCGACTAACCCCGGTTGTCTTGGCACTAGGACAAACCACGGGTAATTGACATCATTCTGCACCCGGAGCTGGCACAAAGGCCAGTCTGCCAGCCACAGGCTGTCTCTGTTCAATTCTGCAGCAAGAATAAATTCGTCAGGCATCCTGAGGAGCTCCTGTTGTCGCCAGTATGCTGGCAATCTGATGATGTAATAGGTCGAGCAATGGACGTGCTTCCTGAAACTGCTTTTGTTTTAAGACATGTTCAAGCTGTGCCGTTATTTCAGTCAGTTCAGGGAAACCCATACTGCCGGCACTACCTTTGATACTGTGCGCTTCGTACTCCAGTCGTTCCCAATTCTTTTGAGTCCAGAATAGTTCAAGCTGTTGTTCCAGTTGAGGCAACTGCTCTCTGAATTGCTGTTTGAGTTGCAGGATCACCGGGTCTTGTTCCAGCTGATTTTTTAACTGCTGCAAATCATCCACTACTGTAGTGTTCGACAGCTGTTGGATCAACCGGACAAAGTCATGATGCACAATAGGTTTAGCCAATACTGCCTGACAGCCTGCCTTCAGATAACGGGCTTTATCTTCCGCCATCACATTGGCGGTCAGGGCGATCACCGGTATGGTGCAGCCCGCATGGCGCAGCAGAATGGTAGCTTCTTCGCCGCCCATTTTCGGCATCTGCATATCCATCAACACTAAATCGAAATGCTCAGATAAAATGCGCTCTACCGCTTTATGACCGTTATCAACGATTTCACACTGCAGCCCCATTTTCTGTAGCATCAGTTGGATCAACAGCTGATTGTCTGGGTTATCCTCAGCAACCAACAACCGCAAGGAACCAAGGTCAATCTGAATTTCAGGTTCAGGCACCTCAGCAATGACCCGACAGAACTCAGACACCAGACTCAGATGCATATGCTCGCAGTTCATTCGTATTTCAAAACAACTGCCGACACCTTTCACGCTTTCGACCAAAATGTCACCATGCATTTGTTGCATTAAACTTTTGGAAATACAAAGCCCTAGCCCGCTACCACCAAAATGCCTGGTCACAGCAGCGTCAGCCTGGACAAAGGGCTGGAACAGCCGGTTCATTTCCTGCTGAGTCATGCCTATTCCAGTATCCCGCACCCGGATAGATAGCTGCTCCTGCGGCAACAAATAACTGACACTCATCACAACCTTGCCTTGCCGGGTAAACTTAATGGCATTACTGGTCAGGTTCAGCAATACCTGACGAAATCTCAGCGTATCCACATTCAGCCGTTCAGGCAGCGGGAAGTTCAGCTGCAACTCCGCTTCCAAACCTTTTTGTTCTGCCTGTTGCTTAACCAGCTGGAAAATATCGTCCAGCAAAGGGGCTAACGCACAGGATTCGGTCAGTAACTCCAGCTTATCTGCCTCAATTTTTGACAGATCCAGCACATCATTAATAAGCGCCAACAGATGATCACCACTGCTGCGCACCCGCTGCAGATAGTCACGCTGGCGTTGTGTATCTGCTTCATGCAATGCCTGCTCACTGAAACCGAGAATAGCAGTCAACGGGGTACGGATTTCGTGGCTCATATTGGCCAAAAACGCGCTTTTGAGCTGACTGGCCTGTTCTGCGACTTCCCTGGCTTGTACCAGCTGATGATTGGTTTCCTCCAGCTGAACATTGGCTTTGGCCAAATCCTGGGTCCGGCTAATCACCTTATCTTCCAGCTGCTGTTGGTAGGCCCGCTCACGCTCACGATACACCCGCAGCTGTCTGACCATCACATTAAAAGCCGCAAACATGTCTCCCATCTCATCCTGCTTTTGCACCGGCAGCAATACCGTTAAATCGCCTCTGCCCACCGTCGTTTTCGCATTGGTCAGCTGCTGTATCGGAGTCAAAATAAACCGGGCCAGTACGTAATAGAAAAACAGCGGCAACCCGATGATAAAAAACAGGCTGAAGATGGCCAGCAACAGCGGCTTTGAACCCACCTGCTCCTGCACCAGCTCTGGAGTCAGGCCCAGCAGCAATTGATAAGGACCATCCAAACCAACACCCGTCACGTACATATGCTGACCAAGCAGCAGGCTTTGTTCATATTCTGAATGGCCTATGCTTTGCTGCAGCTGCTGAAAATTAGCGGGACCAAACACACTGCCAATCAATAACGGGTTTTCCGCAAAAGCGATATTGGCGGAATTGCTGATAAAGAGCGGCACCTGATGAGGTGATTTCAGCTGTAACAGCACCTGACGAAACAGATTGGGTTTGACCACCAAAACCAGGTAACCCCAAACCTTTTTGATGTCATGACCGCTGTAGCGGCTCTGATACAACTTTTGCGCAACAAACAGATTAATTTGATCCGAGCCATAATCCGTCGACAGGAAAAAGCTTTGGTCACCTATCATCGATTGCAGTGAAGAGAAATATTGATTGCGTAACCTGTTGGCATCTTTGAGTTGCAGATCAAGCGGCAGGCGAAGCTGATAATCCCCATTCAGGCGGACAAACTTCACACCAGCAATATCGGGATTCATTGCCCGGAACAGCTCAAACATGTCAATGACAGCGGGCTCGCTTTTTGTATCGCCGGCCAGGTACTGGCTGACAACAGGCTGCTGACTTAACAACACCAGCGCATCCTGATAATGCTTTAAACCAACTGACCAATGTTGCCTGGCGGCGTTCAGCTGTTTTTGGCTTTGAGCAAAGAGTTGCTGTTCGTAGTAATGACTGCTGTAGTGGTAAGACAAATACCCAAGTAATAACAAAGGCACGACCATCACTGGCAGCATATACACCACTAATGTTTCGCGTAACCTCATGAATACCTAGGGCTGTTCAACCGTTGTCCTGAATTAAGACCACCAGCATACAAAGAGCATCACCGAACTACAAGCAATTAAGTCCTTTGCAGAGTCGTCATCTGAGGTGACAAACCCTGGCTGTTTTTGCCTCGCAGTTCCATATGACCCAGCCCAAGAGTCTTGCCTTAGGAAAATACGAATTTTGCGACAAAAACGGCGGTCAGCAACCAGACGCTGATACTGGTTTGTGACCAACGTCCGGTTAAGGCACAAAGCACTGTGTAACTGATAAAGCCCATGCCAATACCATCGGCAATGGAAAAGGTCAGCGGCATCATCACCAGAACCACCACCACAGGCACGGCTTCTGTGATCTCCTCCCAGTGCACATGCTGCAGGCTGCTGAGCATTAATGTCGCGACATAAAACAGAGCGCCGGCTGTCGCATAAGGCGGCACCATAGCCGCTAACGGCGATAACCAAAGCGCCGCCAGAAAACACAAGCCTGTGACGACAGCTGTCAGGCCGGTCCGACCACCTGCAGCAACACCGGCGGTACTTTCGACGTAGCTGGTCGTGGTTGAGGTGCCCAACAAAGAGCCGGCGATGGTAGCCGAGCTGTCGGCCAGTAAAGCTTTATCCAGCTGAGAAATTTGGCCATTGGCTTTCATCAGGCCAGCTCTTTGGCTGACAGCCACCAAGGTGCCAGAGGTATCAAACAAGTCCAGAAACAACAAACTAAGAATTACCGGGATCATTGCCCACTGCAGGGCTGCAGCAAAATCCAGTTGAAGCAATGTAGGCGCCAGACTGGGTGGTAGTGAGAGCATTCCATGAAACTCGGTATCACCGCGAGCCAGACCAATCAAACTGATCAGGACAATACTGATAAAGACCGCGGCATGTTGTTTGCGGTGAGCCAAGGCAAAAATCAGAAAAAAGCCCAAGATAGCCAGCAGTACTTTCGGATCATGCAGGTCGCCTAATGTCACCAGAGTGGCTGGGCTTGCCACTATCACTGCCGCTGTCTTTAACGCGATCAGCGCGAGGAACATGCCAATACCTGCGGCAATGCCCATCTTCAGTGCAAATGGGATGCTTTGAATAATCCATTCACGGATCCGGAAAATACTCAGCAACAAAAACAACACGCCGGAGCAGAACACAGCTGCCAATGCCGTCTGCCAGGCGTAGCCCTGCTCCAGCACTATCACGTACGTAAAAAATGCATTTAGCCCCATACCCGGCGCTAAAGCGACAGGAAGATTTGCCAATAACCCCATCAAGACCGAACCAAATGCGGCTGCCAGGCACGTAGCCACAAATACAGCACCTGCATCCATACCGGTTTGTGCCAACATGCTTGGGTTCACAAACAGGATGTAACTCATGGCCATAAAGGTAGTCAGTCCCGCTACCAGCTCCTTTTTCACAGAGCTTTGGCGTTCACTGATCCGAAACCAAGTATCCAGCAAAGTGTGCATTTAACTTTCTCAATATCTTCAGAGGGCTATAGCATAGCAGCCTGCGGAGTAGCTGCTGTAACAGAAAGACAAAACCCGAAGCTGAGCTCCGGGTTTTTGCAGGTTGTGTTTAGCGGCAGTACAACGCAGCGAGGGCCTGCACTGGCGCCGCAGAGGGTTTGCTGTGTTGCCAGTCACCACCATCCACACCGCTGCCAGCGATATCAATATGGCAGTAGGGTAAAGGCGTTTCGCTGGCCAGCGCATGCTGGTCTAAACCTGCGGCCGCCACCAAAAATGCCATCGGGAACTGATGACCTCGAGGTGTCACAGAAGACGGCGCATTGTTACAGCTTAAAATGTCATCGGCACAACTCCGCCCTTTAATAAAGCTGAAGTCTTCGCGGCGACTGCGTGAAATTTCACTTGGATCCGCCCACAGATCCCCCAGCTCAGCCAACTGTGCAGATAACTGCTGTTGACGGGCAACCCCGTTTTCAACCAAAGCACTGTAAGGACCAACCGCCCGGGCCGCATGGCCGGTTAAGGTGGCAATAGAATACAGCACCGGATTGACTGCTGATTTCGCATCCTCACGTAAATGAGACAACAAATCGGCCAGTACCAAACGGCCTTCAGCGTCTGTGTTGCCAATGCGTACCCGCACACCGGCATGGCTTTGGATAATTTCATCCGGTACAAAGGCATCCGCACCGATGCTGTTACGCACAGCACCAATTTCCGCGATCACTTTCAGGCCTTTTGGCTTCAATAAGGCCACAGTTTTTAAGAAACCAGCTACAGCAGCGGCACCGCCTTTGTCGCGGCTCATACCAGCCATAGCGCCACCTGTTTTCAGGTCAGCGCCACCTGTGTCATACACCAGACCTTTGCCTGCAAAAAGCAAAGTTTGCTCCACCGGGCCATCACCCTGGTATTCCAGCCGGATAACGGCCGGTTTATGCCGCTCAACCTGCAGTGAACAACGGGCGACCGCCATCAGTAACGGGTAGTCCTGGTTCAGCTTCATCACATCCCGTTCCACACTGACAGAGACCGGAGTGCCAGCAAAAGCCTCTGTGCAATAGTCAGCAAAACGACGGGGCGCCATCCGCTCTGGTTCGGTTCCACATAAGTCACGGGCCAGACGTTTACCAGCTTCGACAGCATTCAGGTAGTCTGCATCTGCATCACTAATGCCGACCACACCTACTTGTTGCACAGGCTCGACCTTGGTTTCACCCAAGGCTTCACGACCTTCCAGAGGCTGCCACAGCGCCTGACATGCACCTAAGTAAGCAACCGCTTTAGCTTGCTGATATACAGGGCTCTGCGGAGCCAACACCAGCAATAACGGCGAACGGGCGCCTGCAGATTTCGCCTGGCTGATCCCTTGTTTCGCGGCGTCGGCAAAAGCACGGACATCGTCATAGTCACGGTTCAACGGCCCCGTCGCACTGAGGATCAGTCGCTGCCCAGGAGCAACCTCCGTCAGGCAGAGCACAGCTTCTTTGCCAATACGTTGGTCAATTTGTTGAAACTGAGAGACGGCGGCCTGTAACGAAGCTGAAGGCAATGCAGTAAAGTCTTCAGCCACGATCAGCAATGCGTCCCAACGCGGGTCAGAAAGTGCAGCGGTCAGATCGGCAACCGCCACTGAAATTGGAAATGCCATATTGATTTACCCTGTGAATAAAAAGACCTGCAAAGGCAGGCCATTTAAAACAACACCGAAGGCTTTGTTCAAACCAGAAAACCTGCTCAGTGTCAGATAATTTTATTCTGCTGCCACTGCTGTTCTTTGCGTAAGCGTTCTTTGCGGCGCTCACACGGCGTATCACAGTCACAGGCTTTTTCTATCCCTAAAGCGCCTAAGCCACCACAGCTACCTGCTATGGTTTTTTGTTGCAGTATATAACCCACTGCCATCGCAAGGATAACGACCAGCAGCACCACAAAAGTCAGAATATAAACTTCCATACCACACCTGAAGGGAATTAAATAACTGGCGGCAGTGTAGCACAGTTGAGCCTGCTGATCTGCCGCAATTGCCAGTATCGAAAGTGATAGCTCTGGCACATAAAACAAAAGCCAGCTCGAGGCTGGCTTTTGCAAGTTGCTTTGGCTTAACCGCCGAAGTCGTCCAACAAAATGTTGTCGTCTTCTACGCCTAAATCTTTCAGCATATTGATCACGGCTTTGTTCATCATTGGAGGACCACACATATAGAACTCACAATCTTCCGGAGCTTTATGGTTCTTCAGGTAATTCTCATAAATCACGTTGTGAATGAAGCCGGTGTAACCAGTCCAGTTATCTTCAGGTTGAGGATCGGACAAGGCCACATGCCACTGGAAGTTTTCGTTTTCAGCTTGCAACATGTCGAAATCTTCCACGTAGAACATTTCACGTTTGGAACGGGCACCGTACCAGAAGGTGATCTTACGTTTTGATTTCAGACGACGCAGCTGGTCGAAAATATGTGAACGCATTGGCGCCATACCAGCACCACCACCGATAAACACCATTTCAGCTTCAGTGTCTTTGGCGAAGAATTCACCAAATGGACCAGAAATAGTCACTTTATCACCTGCTTTCAAGCTCCAGATGTACGAAGACATCTTGCCGCACGGCAGGGTCAGGTTGTTTGGCGGCGGCGTAGCAATACGCACGTTCAGCATGATAATGCCTTCTTCTTCCGGATAGTTGGCCATAGAGTAAGCACGAATAGTCGGCTCATCCACTTTCGATTCCAGAGTGAAGAATTTAAAGCGTTCCCAGTCACCACGGTATTGTTCAGGAATATCGTAATCCGCATACTTCACATGATGAGCAGGGGCCTCGATCTGAATATAGCCACCAGCACGGAACGGAACCGATTCACCATCCGGAATACCCAGCTTCAGTTCTTTAATAAAAGTGGCTTTGTTATCGTTAGAAATAACAGTACAAGCCCACTTCTTGATACCGAATATTTCCGGTTCCACTTCGATGTCCATGTCGGTCTTTACACTGACCTGACAGGCCAGACGGCAACCTTCACGGCGTTCGCCTTTGTTCAGGTGACCCATTTCAACAGGTAATACATCGCCACCGCCAGCATGGACGTGCACACGGCATTGACCGCATGAACCGCCACCACCACAGGCTGATGACAGGAAGATACCTCTGTCGGCCAGAGCGCCAAGTAATTTGCCGCCGGCTTTGGTTTTGAGCGCCAGACTCGGATCACCATTAATGTTGATGGTAATGTCACCTGCAGAAACCAGTTTGGCTTTGGCTGCCAGGATCATGATAACCAGGGCAACAACCAGCAGGGTGAACATTCCAACGCCAAGATATATCTCTTGCATTGATCTTTCCTTTTACAGCAATTACTTACAGCGATACGCCAGAGAAGGACATAAAACCCAATCCCATCAGGCCTACCATGATAAAACGTGAACCCAAACCACGCAGACCCGCAGGGATATCTGCATACTTCAGTTTTTCACTGACAGCTGCCATCAGGGTAATAGCCATAGTCCAGCCAATACCGCTACCTAAACCAAACACCACACTTTCACCGAAGGCATAATCACGCTCAACCATAAAGGCCACAGCACCGAAAATTGCACAGTTTACTGTGATCAGTGGTAAGAAAATCCCTAAGGCGTTGTAAAGCGCTGGCACGTACTTGTCGAGGAACATCTCAACAATCTGTACTAATGCAGCGATGACACCGATATAAGTAATGAAACCAAGGAAGCTTAAATCGGCTTCTGGTAAACCCGCCCAGGTTAAAGCACCAGGTGCCAGCAGATTGTGATATACCAGTTGGTTGACTGGTACTGACAGTGCCAGTACGAAGGTTACCGCAATACCTAAGCTGAAAGCCGTTTTAATCTGCTTAGAGACGGCAATAAAGGTACACATCCCCAAGAAGAAAGATAACGCCAGGTTGTCAATGAAGACAGCGCGAACGAATAAACTTAAATAATGTTCCATGTCAGCCCCTCTTACTTCTCTTGCTGTTCAGGGCGGAATGTCCGCAGAACCCAGATAAACAGGCCGATGATGAAGAATGCACTTGGAGGCATCAACAACAGACCCATTGGCTGATACCAGCCACCAGCACTGATCAAAGGCAGGATCTCTACACCGAACACAGTACCTGAACCGAACAGTTCACGAATAAAGGCAACGATCAGCAATAACACTGTGTAGCCTAAACCGTTACCTATACCGTCCAGGAAGCTCATCAGTGGAGGACTCTTCATGGCATAAGCTTCGGCACGGCCCATCACGATACAGTTGGTGATAATCAGACCAACGAAAACTGACAGCTCTTTCGCCACGTTGTAAGCAAAGGCTTTCAGGACCTGATCAACAACAATGACCAATGAAGCAATAATGGTCATCTGCACGATAATCCGCACACTCGAAGGAATGTGATTACGGATCATAGAGATAAACATGCTGGAGAAAGCTGTTACCAAAGTCAGGGCAATACCCATAACTAAGGCTTTATCCAATTTAGTGGTTACGGCCAGAGCTGAACAAATACCGAGAACCTGTAAGGCAATTGGGTTGTTCGCAAAAACCGGACCAAAGACTAAGGTCTTAATTTCTTTTGCACTAGCCATTGTTTAATGCTCCATCACGAACTTTCGCCAGGAATGGGGCAAAGCCCTTGGCACCAGTCCAGAAATCAAAAGTATGTTGCACGCCGTTACTGGTCAGAGTGGCACCAGATAAACCATCCACTTCAGAAGCTGAAGCTGGGTTTGCATTACCTGGTTTCAGTACTTTGATCGCAGGCTGGCCTGCATCATCTAACAGTTTCTTACCGACAAATTGAGCAACCCATTTTGGATTCTGAACTTCACCACCTAACCCCGGAGTTTCGCCGTGTTCGTAGTAGTTAAGACCCTTAATGGTATTGCCGTCTTTGTCTAACGCCAGAAACGCATGCATGGTTGACCATAAGCCATAGCCATGGATAGGCAGAACAATGGCTGACAGTTCGCCCGATTCAACACCGTTGTTATAAGCAAAGTACACAGGAGCGATATTGGCGCGCGACTTAATAGACGCAAGGTCATCAGCACCATCCAGCTTCACACTGCTGGCTGGGTCTTTCATCGCTTTGCGGTATTCATAACCAGCTGGCTTTTCCACAAATTCACCGGTATTCAGGTCCACATAACGTTCCTGAATATGTTTGCTGTACAGCTCTTTGACATTAGTGCCAGACAACAGGCCTGTTGCGACCAGAATGTTTTTCTGCGAATCCAGTACCTTATTTTCGGCTTGTTTCGGACGCAGCTGTACAGCTGCAGTCGCTACAAAAATAGCGCAAACCAGACACAGGGCAATCACAACAAAAAAGGTTTTGCCGATAGAATCGTTATTGCTAGACATTACGAGCAAGCCTCCGTTTGATGTTCGCCTGAGCAACCATGTAATCGAATAAAGGAGCAAACAGGTTAGCGAACAGAATCGCCAACATCATGCCCTCAGGATAGGCAGGGTTCACCACACGGATCATCACAACCATAAAGCCAATCAGAATGCCGTATGCCCATTTACCTTTGTCGGTAAAAGACGCGGAAACTGGGTCAGTTGCCATAAAGAACATACCGATGGCGAATCCACCTAACACGATATGCCAGTACCAAGGCATTGCAAACATCGGGTTAGTTGCAGAACCGATCAGGTTAAACATGGTTGCAAAGACGATAGTACCCATCATCACACCAGCAACAATGCGCCATGAAGCAATACGGAAGTAAATAAGCGCCAGGCCACCAATCATCAGTGCCAGGAAAGAGGTTTCACCGACAGAACCTGGGATAAAACCGTAGAAAGCGTCCCACCACTGTGCATTCAGTGACCAATCAGAAACCTGACCATTGGCCGCGTTGGATAACCAGGTTGCACCTGCATAACCATCAGCCACAGTCCATACTTTGTCCCCAGAGATCTGAGCCGGGTAAGCAAAGAACAGGAAAGCACGGCCAGCCAGAGCTGGGTTTAAGAAGTTACGACCAGTGCCACCAAACACTTCCTTCGCGACAACCACACCAAAGGTAATACCTAAAGCAGCTTGCCAAAGCGGAATAGAAGCAGGCAGGATTAGTGCAAACAGAATAGAAGTAACAAAGAAGCCTTCGTTTACTTCGTGCTTGCGGATAGACGCAAACAGAACTTCCCAGAAGCCGCCGACCAGGAACACTGTGGCATAAATGGGCAGGAACCAGCAGGCGCCATACCACATTTTGCTGCCCCAGCCAGAATCAGCAGAGAGTTCCCCACCGAATGCCTGGAATAACCCGACCTGCCAGGTATCCGGCATACCAAAACCAGCCTGCAGTGCCAGAACGGACTGATGACCGATATTGAACATACCGAAGAACAGTGCAGGGAATAACATTAACCAAACGAAAATCATGATCCGTTTCAGGTCGATACTGTCACGTACGTGAGTACCGGTTTTGTTTACCAGACCCGGGGTATACAGAATAGTAGCCACCGCTTCATACAGGGCATACCACTTCTCGTATTTGCCGCCTTTTTCAAACTGCGGCTCAATAGATTCTAAAAAATGCTTCAGACTCATTATATGCCTTCCTTCTGGATGCTGGTCAGGCAGCTACGCAGTGCTGTGGCATAGTCGTATTTGCCAGGGCAGACGAAGCTGCACAGAGCCAGGTCTTCTTCATCCAGTTCCAAACAACCCAAGGCGACTGCCTCGTCCACATCACCAACCAGCAGGTCGCGTAACAGCAGCGTCGGCAGAATATCCAATGGCATCACACGCTCATAGTTACCGATTGGTACCATGGCACGGTCTGAGCCGTTGGTGGTGGTTGTCATGTTGAACAGCCGTTTTGGATTTAAATGAGCTAAATAAGCGCGGGTAATAGAGAATTTGTCTGAACCAGGCATAGCCCAGCCGATAAATTCTTTTTCATACCCTTCAGCCAGCACAGACACCTGAACGTGGTAACGGCCAATGTAACCGTGCACGCCCATCGCTTTGGCCCCAGACAATACTGAACCTGAAATCACACGGTTCTGACCTTCAGCCAGTTCACCTTGGGTCAGTTCAGCTAATGAAGCGCCAAGCACAGTGCTGATTAAACGCGGGTTCTTCACGACCGGACCACCTAAAGACACCACGCGGCTGCTATCCAGCTGACCAGTGGCAAACAAGTGACCAATCGCAATAACATCCTGGTAGCCGATGTGCCACACCACTTTGGTGTAACTGGCAGCATCAAGGAAGTGAATATGGGTACCGACTAAACCAGCTGGATGCGGACCGTCAAATTCGGCCACGTCAACAGCAGGCACTGACGGGACTGAGCTACCGGCTTTTTTACACAGATAGACTTTGCTGCTCAGTTTTGACAGCACAGTCAGACCACGACTGAAGTCTTCTGTACGGCGGGCAATGATCAGTGCCGGATCAGCAGCCAATGGATTGGTATCCATCGCAGTGACGAAAATAGCACGGGCTTCACTGTCAACCGCTGGGACAGCGCTGAAAGGACGGGTGCGCAGAGCTGCCCACAAACCAGACTGTTGCAAGTTCTTACGAACCTGTTCTGCAGTCAGGTTAGCCAGCTGAGCTGCATCGTATTGGTCAAAGCTAATGGCGTCATCGCCGTCGGCTTCAATCACCACCGATTGCAGTACACGTTTGGCACCACGGTTGATCTCTTTTACTGTACCGGCGACAGCTGCGGTAAATAAAACGCCAGGGTTTTTCTTGTCTTCGAAAAGCGCCTGACCTTTTTTCACGCGATCCCCAACCTCAACCAGCATTGTGGGACGCATACCGACATACTCTTCGCCAAGTACAGCGACATGTTTGATGGACGGACCATCATGGATTTCTTGTTTAGGACTGCCCGCGAGGGGAATGTCCAATCCTTTTTTGATTTTTATCATACGTACTTGCACTACTTTAACGGAAAGAAACTGGGCCTGGTTTTTCGGCTGCTTGCCTTCGCAGCGCATCCTGTAACAGTGATGACTGTGCGACAATCCCACCATTAGGACACACGTACCAAAGTCGCGGATTCTAGCACTATTGCCGCGGTCTATCTATGTTAATCAACAAATTATTCAGGCATTTCGGCCGACCGAAACCTAGTGTAGTCAACTTTATTGGCTTTGCCTCTGAAGCGACCAAAGATGCAATTCAACTTTAGTTTTAATCCTGCATTGCTCAAAAAACATCTCGGCATCTTTGCTCAGATCTCAGGTCAGACACGCAAAAAAAAGCCGCATTACTGCGGCCTTTTATCAAACCAAGTTCTTCAATGCCAATAACGCGTCCACGTCCGCGTTATAGTCAACATGGCTGTAACCAAAGCCAAACAGCCGCAAGAACTCATTATGGTAGCCTTTGTAATCCGTCAGGCTATCAATGCTTTCTGTAGTTACCTGACCCCAGAGATTTTTCACTGCAGTCTGAATATCATCCGCCAGCTCTTTGCCGTCCATCCGCAAACGGCCAGCTTCATCCAGTTGACGCTGGCTGTTATACAGGCACTGAGTGAATAAACCATAAATCTGCTCGATACAGCCTTCATGGCTGCCCTGCTCTTTCATCACCCGATACAGCAATGAAATATAAAGCGGCATAATAGGAATCGCAGAGCTCGCCTGAGTGACCAACGCTTTTAGCGAAGCAACATAAGCATGGCCTTTCAGTCCGTCCAACTTGCTGGTAATAGCCGCGGCCGCTCTGTCCAGATCTTCTTTGGCCCGACCTATCGTGGCTTTACCATAAATTGGCCAGGTTAATTCTTTACCAATGTAGGTATATGCAACCGTCTGACAACCCTCAGCCAGCACACCTGCGGCTTGCAGCTGGTCCAGCCAACGCTCCCAGTCTTCGCCACCCATCACTTTGACCGTGTTAAAAATCTCCAGATCATTGGCAGGCTCTACCGACACGTCCTCAATTTCGCGTTTGCTGGTATTAAGGGTTTTCGCCGTGTACGACTGACCAATAGGTTTTAACACTGAGCTGTAAACTTCACCTGATACCGGGTCTTTTCGGCGAGGCGCAGCCAGGCTGTACACCACTAAATCAATTTTACCCATCTCACGACGGATCAGATCAATGGCCTGAGATTTCAGTTCATCAGTAAAGGCGTCACCGTTGATATGCTTGTTCCATAACCCAGCTTCTGAAGCGGCTTGCTCAAACGCAACTGTGTTGTACCAGCCCGCAGAGGCTGTTTTACCTTCTGTTGGCTCTTTTTCAAAAAAGATGCCCAAAGTGGCGGCACCCGAACCAAAAGCCGCACTGATGCGGGAAGCAAGGCCGTAACCTGTTGAAGCTCCGATCACCAGCACATTTTTTGGACCTTGGCTGACAACACCTTGTTTTTTGACGTAGTCGATTTGTTCTTTGACGTGTTCAGCACAACCCACAGGATGAGCATTGGTACAGATAAAGCCGCGGATCTTAGGTTGAATAACCATAACTAAACCTATTCGTGGTTGAAAATTGCCAGCTAGTTTAAGCCGTTAACCTGAAAAACAGGTCTGATCAGAGAAGATACCTGCAGCTTCCCCTCAAATAAAGTAGTGAACGGCTAAATGCTGAAGAAAATAATGCCTGGCTGCTGATAGAAAAAAAGGCGCCTGCTGGCGCCCTAGTCTGTGACCGGTAACTTGTCTCTTTTACTGCCACCAAGGCATTTTGGCGAGGCTGGCGGTTTCTCTGCGTAGTACTCATACCACTCACTGGGTGTATAGGTATGCAGCGCTAACGCATGGATTTTTTCAGCCAACTCTTCTGCCACCACGGCGTTCACCGCACGATGCCGCTGCAACAGCCGCTGACCTTCAAACGCAGGGGTGACAATCACCACTTTGAAATGAGATTCTGCGCCGGGCCCGACACTGTGCATATGGCTTTCATTCACGACATCCAGGAACACAGGATCAAAAGCGTGCAATAACTTCTGTTCTATTAACGTATGAACCAACATAGCTCGTCTCCTTGATTGCTCCTCTTCTTCACTCTAGTTAAGGGCATCTGTGTTGTCAGCTCTGCTCCGCAGTAAATACTGCTAAGCCTATGCTGCGACTAAGAAAATATATTTACTTTGCAATTTTTATCATTTTCCGAAAAGTCAGATTAATTCGTCCATGCTGCGCTTTGGCCATTTTTCCGACCCTATGCTGCCAAAAGTGCTGGCAGTCACCGGCCATCAGCAGTAGGGATCCATGCTGTAACATCAGCTTCAGCTGCATCCCTAGCCGTTGATGGCGCAGCTCGAACCAACGCGCCTCGCCAAGGCTAACCGAGGCAATTTGAGGAGATTGCCCGAGCTCTGGTTCATCATCCGAATGCCAGCCCATATGGTCTTCACCATTGGCATACCAGTTGAGCAGCACCGCGTTAAATTCGTGCCCGGTTTGCTGGTTAAGTTTCTCAGTCAGTTGCTTCACCAGCGGATGCCAGGGCACAGGCTCAAATGACACTCCAGAATAGCGATAGCTACAATGAGCATCACCCATCCAGACCTGACGTCGGGGAATGGGTACAGACCGCCCGTAAAGACGCAATTCGGGTTGTTGCCACTCCAGTTCATCCAGCAACTGCTGAAAATAAAATGCGGCGTCTTTTGCATTCAGCCATTCGGGCCAATACTGCAGTTGAGCATCAGGTAAAGCCAACTCCTGACAGGACTGACCGTTGTCGGCACATGGGCCTTCTGTCAAAATAGAGCTCCTTTTGTTATGAATGATTCAGCATGACCATAAATTTTTCCTGCGCCGGTATCGAGCTTCAGCTGCAACGCTGGCCTCTGGAACAAAAGAACCGCAGTTTACAGGCCTGGGATGCCGCTGACGAGCTATTGATTGAACAGGGCCTGTCTGTACTGCAGCAAAAAACCAACAGCTCAGTGCTGGTGCTGAACGATGCTTTTGGTGCTTTGTCCTGTGCACTGGGAGAGCGGTCTCATATCAGCATTGGCGACTCTTACATCAGTGAGCAGGCAATGGCTTACAATAGAGCGCAGAACCAACTTTCTGCGCAGGTTGCGCGGTGGCAAGACAGTATGCTGACCTGGCCGGACAAGCCGGATCTGGTGTTGCTGAAAATCCCTCAGCAACATAGTTATCTGCGATTTTTGTTACAGAAACTCAGCCAGGTGATTCACCCACAGACCGTGATTTTGGCCGCCGGTAAAGCAAAAGACCTGCATCAGAATTTACTGGATATTTTCCGGCAGGAATTAGGCCCGGTTGAAGCGTCGTTGCAACATAAAAAGTGCCGTTACCTGCGTTGCCAATGGCAAGGGCAGGTTCGGGAGTTGTCTGCACCGTCACAGTGGCAAGCAGCAGAAAGCCAGCTCAATTTAATTAATTACGCCGCGGTATTTTCCCGCGAACAACTGGATATTGGTGCCCGTTTTTTGCTGGAACACTTGCCTGTCACGGAAAACGCGTTAGTGGCCGATCTGGGCTGCGGTAACGGTGTGCTGGGGCTTGAACTCATGCGCCAGCAACCTCATGCTCAGTTGGTGTTTTTTGACGACTCGTACCAGGCTATCGCCTCTGCAAAGGCCAGCTTAGCAGCCAACCCTGAATTAGTGGCCTCTCAGGCAGAATTCCGGGTGGATGATTGTATGAGTCAACAGCCAGATAAAAGCCTGGATTGGGTCATCTGTAACCCGCCTTTCCACCAACAACAGGCCGTGACTGAACATATTGCGCTGCAGATGTTCAAAGACGCCAAACGTTGCCTGAAATCTGGAGGTCGACTTCGGGTGGTTGCCAACCGTCATTTGCCCTATTATGTCCATCTGAAACAAAGCTTTGGCCATTGCAGGATCGTCGCTGGCAACCCGAAATTTGTCATTCTTGAAGCTATAAAAAGGAACTAACTATGCGCTATCTGCTTTTGGCTTTGTGCCTTGGCTTAACTGCCTGTAGCAACACTTCGTCGTCATTTATCGTGTCACCTCAGGTATTCTGGAACCAGAGCAATGAGCTTAAAGGTGCGGAATTTAGCTTGCAGGTGGTCGACCAACGCAACAGTGATCAGACGCTGTTTTTACGCGACGGTGCCAAAGTCAATTCTCGCCCAACCAGCAACAATCTGGCGGAAACACTGGAAATATCCTTAACCAACGCTTTTCAGGCGCAAGGCGCACAAGTGGTTTCCAGTTCACCAACCAGCATCACAGTGCAAATCATCCGTCTGAATGCAGACGCCGATCAGCGCACTGTCGAGCATCTGGTGAAGAATGATGTCGAACTCAAACTTATTATTGAAAACAGCGCGGGCTCTTTTGATAAGGCCTACGCCGGAAAAAGCAGCTTTTCTGGCCCGTTCAAGCTCGATACGGCAGTGGCTGAAGGCAAACTCCGGGTGTTGACTGAACAGGTTTTGGCTGAGTTGTTGAAAGATCAAAGCTGGCACAGCTACGCCAAGGGATAAAGCGATGCGTAAGTTTATTGTCATCTGCCTGACTGTACTTGGCCTTACGGCGGTACAAGCGGCCGAAGCGCCGAAAGGCCAATACATGCAACCGAACAATCTGTTTCCTAAAGTCCGGTTGATTACCTCTGCAGGGATAATCACTGTAGAACTGGATCGGATCCGGGCCCCCATTGCGGTGAACAACTTTCTGAGTTACGTCAGTATTAAAGCGTACGACAACACGATTTTTCACCGGCTGGAGCCGGACTTTGTGGTTCAGGGCGGCGGCTATAAGCAGACCATGGCACAAATTGAAGAATTTAAGCCCATCTTTAATGAATCCGGCAATGGCCTGAAAAACCAGTTCGGCAGCATTGCAATGGCCAGACAAAACGATCCGCACAGTGCAACCAGTCAGTTCTTTTTTAACCTGAATGACAATACCAGCCTGGACCCAGGCCGTGGCTGGGGTTACACCGTATTTGGTCAAATTCAGGAAGGCTTTGAAGTCCTTGAAGTCATCAAGACCATGGAAACCCACACCGACCCTGTGACTGGCTGGCAAAATGTGCCGAAGCAACCAATTCTGCTGAAACAGGTAGTGTTGCTGCCTGAAGCTTAAAGCCGTCTATACTTGCTTTCAGGCAATGGAGTTGGCAGGGGCCGGCTCCACTGAGGGCTTGTCTTATGCTCAGTCGCTTTATCGATTTAAAATCCCGCCAGCTGGTATTCTACCTCTCTCGTTTTTTACGCGGCCACCTCCCCTACCGGGAATTGCATTTATTTGTCTGGGATACGCTGGAAGAATGGTCGCAATTGCGTGTTTATGACCTGCGCCCTGAAAGCTTTAAGGAACAAGTGTTCTGGCATCTTCTGTATCAGATTGAATATTGGTCTGAACCCGAGCTTCGCCATAACAAGCTGCTGCGGCGCGAACTGCAGTACTGTCTTGGCTTTCTGTATGGCCATGGTGAGCTGCCACTTAGTTGTGTCGGAGTTCGGCCCTGACTTGACCTTCTTTACCGAACAGGTAAGCTGAACGGCAATTTCCTGATGCTGGTGCCTGCTTTGTCTCTGCTGTCCTCCATCCGTTCCGCGTTTGAACTCTATGCCCAACGCTCAGTACTGACTGTGTTTATTCTCGGTTTCAGCAGCGGTTTGCCTTTGATGCTGGTGTTTGGTGTGTTGTCCTTCTGGCTGCGGGAAGCCGGAGTATCACGCGAGCAGATCGGCTATTTCAGTTGGGTAGTTATGGCCTACGCCATTAAATTGTTCTGGTCGCCGTTAGTCGACCATTGCGCGCTGCCATTTCTAAACAAACTTGGCCGCCGTCGTAGCTGGTTGGCGGCATCTCAGTGCATCATCATTGTGGCCATTATGGCAATGGCCAGTACTGACCCACAGCAGCAGCTGCACCTGATGGCTGCTTATGCCATTGCACTGGCAATCGCCTCCGCAACACAGGACATTGCTATTGACGCTTACCGGATTGAAAGCGCCCCAGGTAAACAGCAGGCAGCTTTGGCTGCTTCTTACCTGGCGGGCTACCGCCTGGCGATGATCTTTTCGTCAGCAGGTACCTTATGGCTTGCTGCCTGGTTTGGCGGTCACCAGCAGAATTATCAACTCACTGCCTGGCAGTCCACCTATCTGGTGATGGCTGGCTTTATGCTGCTGGCTCTACTTAATACCTTATTGTCACCAGAACCCCAGGTGCAATCCTCTGAAGTAGAAGCCTCAGTTTCAGCCCGAACAGCGCGGCTACAAGAGTGGCTTAACACCGCCATTATCGGTCCATTCCTCGACTTTTTCCGTCGCAATGGCTGGAATGCCTTGCTGATCTTAAGCCTGATCGCCAGCTACCGTATTACCGACGTAGTGATGGGGGTAATGGCCAATGTGTTTTACGTCGATATGGGCTTTAGTAAAGAAGAAGTAGCCAGTGTCTCGAAAGTCTTTGGCGTGATTATGACCCTGGTTGGCGCAGCAGTCGGCGGCGTTCTGATCAACAGTTTTGGCATTTTGCGCATCCTGTTACTTGGCGCCGTACTCAGTGCGTTAACCAACTTACTGTTCAGTTATTTAAGCACCCAAGGCCATCAACTTAATTTGCTGATTGGTGTGATCTCGATGGATAACCTAAGTGCGGGTATTGCGACCAGCGCCTTTATTGCTTATCTGTCGTCCTTGGTCAACTTGCAGTACACAGCCACTCAATATGCCTTGTTCAGCTCACTGATGTTGTTGCTACCCAAATTCCTTGGAGGTTTTTCCGGCGGCTGGGTGGAAGTGCTGGATTACGACCGCTTCTTTATGCTGACCGCATTGATGGGATTACCGGCCATTTTACTCTGCTTGTGGCTGATAAAAAAAACGCCGCAATAAGCGGCATTTTCTCGGATTGTAAACAAGTATCAGGCGTCTGCCAGCACTTGTTTTAACCCTTCCATTGGATCAATTTCCAGTGCGTGGCAATAACGCACATATTCAATGACGTCCAGGCGACGTTCCTGATTTTCTACCTTGCCGATAAAAGAGTGAGGAGTTCCAAGAATTTCCGACAGGCTGCGCATCGTGTGTCCTTTCTCCTGGCGCTGCCGTTTTAACCATACACAAAGCTTTTTGTTCTCGTCAGAGATTACACTTTTCGTGCCTTTCATTTGTTGTTCTCCTGGCGCATAAGTACGCCTTGTTTTACTGCTTAAACTTCCTGCCAAATAAAAATCCAAAAGCTTAAGGGAAACCCCAATAAGCAAAAAATAAAGCTCTTTCATTAAATCATAGCTTCAACAGAGCGTACAGGTCAGAGCGGAAAAAACCCGCTACTTGTCGCTGTTTTTCGTCATTTAAACGACAACTCAACACTATTCGCGGAGGGGAACAAAGCGAATATATGGATTAGGGAACTAGAGCAGGAAGGTGCAGCATGTCATGCACAGACACGCTGCCTTAAACAATCAAACAGAGAAGCTGGAACCACAACCACAGGTCGTGGTCGCATTTGGGTTTTGCACGATAAAGCGGCTGCCAGACAGGCCTTCAGTGTAATCGACAGTGCCGCCCATCAAATACTGCAGACTCATTGGGTCTACCACCATCACAACGCCGTTTTTCTCAACAACCAGATCACCATCATTGACCTTTTCGTCAAAGGTAAAACCATACTGGAAACCAGAACAGCCCCCCCCTGTAATATAAACCCGCAGTTTTAGCTCCGGATTTTCCTCTTCTGTGACCAACGCCAGCACTTTGTTTGCAGCAGCATCTGTAAACTGAATTGGAACCTGTAACTCAGACATAAAACCTCCGGTTAAAACTGGGCGCGGATTATCTAATACCTGACTAATTTATTCAAGTATTTCACCGGACTGGTTATTGGGCCAGAAAAAGCTTTTTTCAATGCGGTTGTTGCGGCTGCCAGCCACTTTCAGCTGTACCTCCACCTTCTCGGCATTAAAGCCTTCAGGCAGACTGAACTCCCCTTCAATGATCTGAAAGTATTTAAAACTATAGGCTTTGTCGCTTTTACCGAAACCGGCCAGTTTCAGCAAATCCTGGCTGGCTTTTTTGTCGAGCTGACGGCCATTGACGGTTAACTCCAGCGTGCCTTTGGCAAATTTTCGTTGTTGGTCCTGCTGGATCAACACCAGGTTAAAACGATAATTACCGGGAGCAGCCCCATTGCTGATCGTAAAACTGTCAATCAACACCCCGCTGTCCTGCGGTTCTGGCGACATAATACGCTGGTAAAACGCCAGCTCCTTGCGGTTGTCAAACAGCTTCTGCTGCTCGCTTTTCAGCTCTTTTTGCAACAACTGAGAAGCACTTTTTTCAACGGCAAGCTCTGCCGTCAGGTAATCATTCTGTTTCAGGCGCTCATTTAATTCAGTCGTCAGTTTATTACTACGTTGCTGCATTTCCTCCAATCGGGATGACAGCAGATTCACCTGTTGCAGGTAATAATAATTGCCAAACATCTGGCCGGCCCACCAGGCCAGCCCCAACAAGCCTAAAGTGACCAGTAACTGACGCCAATGGCTGCGAAGCCAAAATAACAACTGCACTCGATTCATCAAACTACTCAATAAGTTATGTTACACTTGGCACAGGTCCGAACACCAAATCATACCATGTTATTACCCAGAGACTGGCAAGCAAAATTACGCCTCAGGCTGGCATTTCCTCTGACCTCAGTGCAATTGTGTCTGTTGGCTGTGGTTGCGGGCGTGGCGGCGGCATTATTGATCCTGCTGTTCCGTCTGACCATTATCGGCATCCAAAGTTTCTATCTGGACAGAACAGATGATTTCGCCGGCATCGCTGCAGAGTATCGCTGGATCTTACCTTTTGCAGCCGCAGTGCTGATCAGCCTGATGGTGATGCTGATTGGCATGGCTCATTATCGCTTAGGTATTGCGTATGTGATTCACCGGGTAAAAACCCGTTACGGGGTGCTGCCGTTCCGAAACACCTGTTACCAGTTTTTTGGCGGCATTATCGCGTTGTCCAGCGGGTTTTCGGTTGGCCGCGAAGGCCCGTCGGTGCATTTGGGCGCTTATGCTGCTGGCCAGCTTGGCCATTACCTGCAGCTGCCATACAACAGCATTCGTATACTGGCGGGTTGCGGTATTGCAGCGGCCATTTCTGCATCCTTTAACACACCGCTGGCGGCCGTTATTTTTGTGATGGAAGTGGTGCTGCGTGAGTACCGTATCCATGTGTTTATTCCTGTAATGCTGTCTGCCGTAGTCGGCGCCCTGCTCAGCCGGGGCGTCTTTGGTATTGGCAACGACTTAGCCGCACTGCAGATCACCAGTATCAGCGGCTGGCATTTGCCCTATCTGGTGCTCTGTGGTGTGGCCATTGGCGCGGCGGCTTATGGCTTTAATCAAAGCATTTATTGGCTACTCAAATTCAGTAAAAACTGGCACCTGGCAATTAAGCTGCTGGTCGCCGCAGCATTAACCGCGGCCGTCGGGCACGTCATTCCACAAGCCTTAGGGGCGGAAACAGGGGCAATTTTTTATTCAGTCACCGCATCCGATCAATTCTGGTTGCTGCTTAGTATTTTACTGGCGAAGTTTTTACTGACCGTGGTGGCCGTTGGCCTGGCGGTGCCTGGCGGTGCTGTAGGTCCGGTGTTTGGTATTGGCATACTGATTGGCACTATTATGTCGATGCTGCCCGCCTGGCTGGCCGACGCGCCAGAGTTTGCCGGTACTTATGGCGCATTGGGTATGGCTGGTTTTATGGCCGCCACTTTACATGCGCCTCTGGCGGCTTTAGTCGCGGTGATGGAGCTGTCGTACAATCCGGACATAATAGTTCCGGCCATGTTGGTCATTATTTGCGCCTATGTCACCACAGTGCAGTTGTTTAAAAACAAATCGATATTTGTGCTGCAACTGGAACTGCAGCAATTGCCCTACAAACTGGCGCCTGCTGACGACGTGCTGCAAAAAGTCGGTGTGCTGGCCATGCTGGATAAGAACTATCTGCTACTGCACAACGCCAGCGAACAAGATATTCAGGCCGTGCTGGATCAAAAAGAGCCACAGCAACTGTTGCTGGTACAAAGTGCAGAGGGACTGGACTGGCTGGACTACGATCTGACCACAGCGATGACAGAACAAACCGCGTTAAAACGCGATACAGTGCAACGACTCGACCATCAGGCTACTATGGCCGATGTACATGCAGTACTGGATGAGCAAAAAGGCGGCTTAGTCGCTATTTATGACCCGCAACAACCTGGAGCTTTACTTGGTATTATCCGCTGGGAACAAGTTCGGGCTTTACTGACGAAAGAGAATAATCTGATATGACCCTGTTATGGCTAAAAGCTTTCCACATTATTTTTATGGTGTGCTGGTTTGCCGGCATCTTTTATCTACCCCGGCTTTTTGTCTACCACGCCCAAAGCAACAGTGCCGATGTGGATGCGCAGTTGCAGGTGATGGAACGGCGGCTGCTGTATTTTGTCACGCCTTTTGCCGTGTTGACTTTAATATTTGGGGTAGCTCTGGTGCATTTGTATGGCAAAGTCTGGTTCGCCGCCAGCCATTGGCTGCATCTGAAGCTGGTGCTGGTCAGTCTGCTCTATCTGTACCATGGTTATTGCTTCAAGCTGCTTGCTGATTTTCGTAAGGGCAACAACCGTCGCAGCGCGCGTTTCTACCGAATTTTTAACGAGCTGCCGGTTCTGATCCTGTTTGCCGTGGTGATCCTGGCCGTAGTGAAACCCTAAAATCTCAGTGCCTGCTGCATAGCAGGCAATCGTTTTATCCCTGCTTTTTTGCTATGATCACGGCCGATTTTTTGCCGCACCGGCACAGCGCAACCCTCAGCAGAAGAGCAACTGATATGAGCTTCAAAGGCGAACACATTCTCTCCGTTAAACAGTTTGACCGTGACAAAATTCAACAGGTGTTTGACATTGCCCGCAGCATGGAACCTTATGCGCGCCGGCAAAAACGCACCAAAGTGTTGGACGGCGCCATTTTAGGCAATCTGTTTTTTGAACCCAGCACCAGAACCCGCGTCAGTTTCGGTTGCGCTTTTAACCTGCTTGGTGGCGAAGTCCGTGAAACCACAGGCATGCAATCGTCGGCTTTATCGAAAGGCGAGTCCTTGTTCGACACAGCCCGGGTGATCAGCAGTTACAGTGACGTGATTGCCATGCGCCACCCACAGGCCGGCTCGGTCGCAGAATTTGCCGAAGGTAGCCGGGTGCCGGTACTGAATGGTGGTGACGGAGCCAACGAACACCCGACTCAGGCCTTGCTCGACCTGTTCACCATTGAAAAAGAACTGGCCTCCAGCCAACAGCAAATGGATGGCATGCATATCGCGATGATTGGCGATTTAAAATTCGGCCGTACCGTGCATTCATTGTCCAAACTGCTGGCGCTGTACAAAAACATTCAGTTCACTCTGATTGCGCCCAATGAACTGGCGATGCCTGATGAAATTGTCAGCCTGATTGAAAACGCCGGTCATAAAGTGCGGATCACCGACGTACTGGAAGGCAACCTGAACGCAGACATCGTCTACCAGACCCGTATTCAGGAAGAGCGTTTTCCATCACAGGAAGAAGCCAACAAGTACCGCGGCAAATTCCGCCTAAACCAGGAAATCTATACCCGCCATTGCAAATCCAACACCGTCATTATGCATCCGCTGCCGAGGGATTCCCGGCTGGAAGCCAACGAGCTGGACAATGATTTAAACCTGAACCCGAACCTGGCTATTTTCCGCCAGGCCGACAACGGAGTTCTGGTGCGAATGGCACTGTTTGCGCTGACGCTGGGTGTTGAAAACCTGGTCAGCAACTATGAATGTGAAGTGCCTTGGTACAGCAATAAAGGCCAAAGCTAAGCGCCCGTTTTTTTTAAAGGAAATTTTATGTCCCGCTCCGAACAATTGTTTCAACAAGCGCAGTTAACTATTCCTGGTGGTGTGAACTCACCAGTACGAGCATTCAAAAGTGTCGGTGGCACGCCAGTGTTTATAGACCGAGCCGATGGCGCTTACCTGTTTGACGTCGATGGCAACAAATACATTGATTACGTTGGCTCTTGGGGCCCGATGCTTCTGGGCCATAACCACCCGGCCATTCGCGAGGCGGTGATCAAAGCAGCTGAAAAAGGTTTGAGCTTTGGTGCCCCCTGCCCGGCGGAAATTACCATGGCGGAGACCGTCTCCGAGCTGGTGCCCAGCATGGAAATGGTGCGTATGGTGAGCTCAGGTACCGAAGCAACCATGAGTGCGATTCGTCTGGCCCGTGGTTTTACCGGCCGCAACAGCATTCTGAAATTTGAAGGCTGCTACCATGGTCATGCCGATTCATTGCTGGTCAAAGCAGGCTCAGGCGCTCTGACACTGGGCGTACCAAACAGCCCGGGTGTACCCGCCGATTTCGCCAAATACACCTTAACCGCAGAATTTAACAATATCGCGCAGCTGGAACAGATGTTTGCTGAGCATGGCGCTGACCTGGCCTGTGTCATTGTGGAACCCGTTGCAGGCAATATGAACTGTATTGCGCCTGTTCCTGGCTTTTTGGAAGCCTTACGCCGGTTGTGTGACCAGCACGGCACTGTGCTGATTTTCGATGAAGTGATGACAGGCTTCCGGGTCGCGTTAGGTGGTGCTCAAGCCTATTACGGCATCAAGCCTGACCTGACTACTTTGGGCAAAATTATCGGTGGCGGTATGCCAGTAGGCGCCTTTGGTGGCCGCCGCGACATTATGCAGCACATCGCGCCTTTGGGCGGTGTCTACCAGGCTGGTACTTTATCTGGTAACCCAATCGCCATGGCGGCAGGGCTGGCTGCCCTGACCCAGATCCGTAAAGCGGGTATTTATGAAACACTGGCGGCGAAAACTACCCAGCTGATCAGCGGCATTAAACAAGCCGCGGATAAAACAGGTATCCCTTTGGCGACAGCGCAGGTAGGTGGCATGTTTGGTCTGTTCTTTACCGCAGAAACCCAGGTGACTAATTACCATCAGGCCACCCGTTGTGACATTGATGCCTTTAAACGCTTTTTCCATCTGATGCTGAACAAAGGCGTGTATCTGGCACCTTCGGCTTATGAAGCTGGCTTCTTATCACTGGCCCACAGTGATGCGGACCTGGCTCAGACCATAGACGCCGCAGAGCAAAGCTTTAAAGCCCTCTGATGCCCATTGCCAGAGCTTTTACAGCTCTGGATGCAGCCAGACCACATCAACATCTGTGGTTCTGGCTTGCTCTGCAAAGAGTTCCCCTTCTGACAGATACAAGGCCTGCAACGGCTGAGGCAAACGCCATGTTTGCGTCTGTTTGCTTTGCCAGTCAAAACGATTCAGTACCGTCGCTTGCTCTGTCAGCCAAAATAGTGATTGTTCATCACTGACCATCTGGGTACGGTCCACGCGACGCCAGTCCAGTTCCAGCCCCAAATCCCGTAACTTGCCTTGCTGCAACAGCTGCAACTGTGTGTGATGGTAAGACTGCAGCACTAAATTTTGTTGCGGCCCACACAGCACATTGACGGTGTTGTCCAGCAATTTTGTGGCCTGATTGTCTTGCCATTGGAACAAGGCCCAACCGACAGCGTCACGCTCAGTCCAATACAGTTTGTCATCACAGATAGTAAAGTGCTCAGCGCCAACACGGGCGCCGAACAGTGGCGTTAATTGTCCGGTCTTTTCGTCCCAGCTCCACAGCCGCTGCTCGATCACCAGCCACAGTTGCTGTTGCCACCACAATAACTGCTCTACCCTTACCTTGCTGGTAAAAGACGTTAGCTGCCGCAGCACGCCGTTATCCAACAACCAAAGTTGAGGTAAACCAGAACGCTCGGACATAAAATAATACTGACCAGGCCGGCGCAACATCAGCGTTTCGACTCTGTTACTTGGCGCGAAACTGTGGACTTCAGGTTGCGCCCGCTCCGCCCACTGCAACTGCAGTAAATCTGTCACCGACTCTTTTGGGCTGACAGCCAGCAACGAGTCTCCCACCCTGCTGACATCGGCCAGATTGGTGGTCAGTTCACCAAAGACCCGCTCATTGCCGGTACGCAGCGACAAGGCCGCAAAACGGTCAGGGCCATGGTTTATCAGCAGCTCCTGCTCATCCCACCAAGCCAACTGATCGGCGCGAAAATCAAAGTGTTTCAGTTCACGCCAGATCAGTGATCCTAAATCGAGTTCAATTAACATCGACTGGCTATAACCAAGTTGCACCAGCATGTAGGCTTTATTCAACCGATACAATAAATGACTGATATCACGCCAGTCAGCCGGAAAGCCAAGCAGCAGCTGCTGGCGGTGGTCTTTCCATTGCCAGAGTTGCATCTGGCCAGTTTCTGGTTCTTTATCCAGCCATAACAAAGCATCCGCCATCCGGACCTGACCTTTCTCAACAAAATAGTGGCAGCTGAATAAGGTGCTTGCGGAGCCAAACACTGGTTGAACTTGTTGCCGCCAGAAAGCGCACTTACCCTGCTGCACAGCTCGAAAAACAATCTCTTGCGCGTTCAGCCAATTGGCCTCAGACAATTGCTGGTAGGCCACGCTGTCATGTCGCACTTGCATGGAATTGAGTTGCTGTACCGCCCAACGCCAACTCTTCTCATCTTCGGCCTGACTATGCTGGTATAACAGAATGGATTGCAGGTTATCCAATAGTGGCATCCGCTCAGTGCCATCCTGGGCACTTAGAGGTGTCATATGCAAGTAGCGCGGTAAGCTGGCTTTCTGATTCATCTGATTAAACAGAAACACAAAGCCAAGGCTAAACAGAAGAAGTACCAGACTGCTGACCCAGATATGGCGGGCCTTTTTCAACCGTAACCTGCGCTGCCATTGCCAATGCAGCAAAGACGGCTGGTCTTGCTCAACGGGTTCAACCGCAACAGGTTGCAATTCGCCAGCTGGTATCGCCGGAGCTTCCGGCGCCTGTTCAACTTTAACCGCAGCCATCCAGCAATAGCCTTTTTTCGACAGGGTGGCGATATAGGTCGGTTGAGTGCGGCTGTCTTGCAGTATTTTTCGAAGGGCCGCTATAGCGCGGGTTAAGGCTTCATCTGATCCGGCACCCTCGCCCCAAACGTCGGCGAGTAAGGTATCGCGGCTTAACACCAATTCGGAGTGGTCAATAAAGTAATTCAGTAATTTATGCAGGCGGGGTTCCAGCGTCAGGCTTTCCTGCGCGTCAAAATGCTGCAGTTTTCCGACAGAACGCAGATACCGCCACTGCCCAAAGCTCAGGTACTCTGCTGTTTCCTGCATAAAAAATTAACCCGCCTGTTGCATATGCCCAGGCGGATTATAACGAATTCAGCAGCAATGTTGAGACTCTATAGAAATGATACGAGAAACTTATCCAAATCAATCTATCCAGTTCTTTAGGCAAGTTCTGATTCAAACTCTTGTTTGCACATTGGATAAGTCGGACATGTATTAGCAATAAGAGGCATATTAACTGAGTTAATCCGTTCAAATGGCGCTGACGGAGTTTGTTCAGTTTGAAACTCTTGTTTACAGAAAGGATAGGTCGGACAAGTATTGGCTAGAAATTGTTTTTGAGCTTGTTGATCTAGCCCAAGACTAATATTAACAAAAGAATAACCATCAACAGTCGACAACACAAATAAGGTAGCAGCTACTAATTTTACTAAGCTTTTCATCGAATTGACCTCAAGTAGTGGATTGAACTCCGCTTACTTTGTTCGATTACTCCAGCATTGAGCTGATGAATTACATATAATTTTCTAATTTATTTATTGTGTAATGTTAAGTTGAGCGATATCGATATCTCTTGTATCACCTACAACAAGGTAAATAAAACGTTCGTCTGGGCTAAGGCTAAAGCGGCTTGTATACAACTCAGAGCCTTCTCCTGTTGCTTCTATTTTTTGATCCTCGAAGGAAAAAAACAGCACATTGTTGCTATTTTTGTCGTCCACACCACTAAAATAAATTCCTCGCTCAGTAACTTTTATTTGTGGGTCAAAAACCATTCTGTCGAGAATTTGAGCAGGTAAATCAACTTTTTTGGTTAGATGGAATAAACTGTATTTTCGAGTTTCCGCATCTCTAGTTAACAAATAACTTCCATTCTGACTGTATTCATATAAGTCATCGCCAGCAGAAACGATATCCGCACTGTCTTCTGATGGATCATATTTCATGACCTGCCAGCGCCCTAGCTTGTTCGTTGCGTAGAAAAATGAATCAGAGAAGGGAGCCGCACTGATATTTTTTGTTGGGGCATTGCTATCCGCCAAAACTCGCCTACCTCCATTCTCAGTAAATAGCCATAGATTCTGATCGACAAGTGCTAATAGATAACGACCGGAATGAGAAAACTTGAGTTCAGAGATAGTGACCTGCTTATCAAAATTGCTAATCATCTTTTGTTCGCCGTCCTCGGACAACAACCAAATTTGTGCTAATCCCGTGCGCTTAGACACCAACGCAATTGGTTTAGCAGCGTCAGGGTTGATATCAACGGAAGTCTCATCGCGACTTGATTTAAAAACGAACTCATTCGTGTTGTCAGGATTCAAAACTTTATTGTTGTACTTCTTAACGTGATAAGCCCCAAATCGGCCAATACTACCAATAAAATTATTATCCGGTGTTAGCAAAAGCTCATAAACTCTGTTGTCTGTAACAACTGCAGTTTCTTGGACTGGAGTCGATAAATTGACTTTTTCAATACTGTTTGCAAATGAAGGAAAGAAGATGATTTTGTCATCTTTGGACCAGACCAAATCTCCTGGGTATGCGTTTTCTAGCTGCAATACCTTTGCTGTTTCTTGGTTCCTAAGATCCATCAACCATAACTGAACAGCTTCGCCTGCAATATCTCTTAAAAATGCAATTTTATCCCCTTGATGAGAATACCGCGCAACAAAATCACCAAACCCTAACGGAGAAGGCAGCAGCAACTGCCGCACATTCTTAGTCTGGAAATCGTAACTGGATAAAGCCATTCTGGCTTCTTCCGATACTGAACTTGAATAGAGCAAAGAATTTCCATCCGGAGCCCAGCTAATTCGAGCGGACACACTGTTTTTGCCACAATCAGTCAGCTTTTCATCATGTAATATCTCTCGTGGATTACTGTTATTGAGGGTCAATAAGCGTATTTCGCAATCTTGTCTGAATATTAGCGATTGATATGCGATTCGTTGACCATCAGGAGAAAAGCTTGCTCCATAATTGTCTCTGCCATTGTCTACTAAGATGTATTTTTGTTGCGTAGTTAAATCTTGCAGCATCAACGTATTTTTCAGCTGGCCAGCTTTGGCAAAGCTGTACACCAGATAGCGGCCATCTTTGGATAAACTTGGGTAGTACTCGAAACCATCCATCGAGGAAACCGGCGCCCAGTGGCCGAACAACACTTTGTTTTCGGGTTCTTCTTCTGGCTGTTGCCAGTATAGCCAGCCAGCGACACCAGCCAGCAGTACCAACAACAGCGCAGCAACCCAGAACCAGGGCTTGGGCTTGTTTACGGGTTCAGGTTCTGCGGCGGCTGGTGCTGCTATTTCAACGACTTCAACGGCAGCAATAAAGCGATAACCGCGTTTATTAATGGTTTCAATATAGGTGGGAGCTTTCACATCGTCGGAGAGCACATCACGAAGAATACTGATGACACGGGCAATACGACCATCTGTCACAGAACTCAGGTGCCAGACTTCTTTGAGCAGCTCTTCTTTGCTGATCAGACGGCCCGGATGCAACAAAAAGTAATTCAGTACGCTTTGGCACAAATTATCCAGTTCCAGTTTCTGCTGAACCTTTGCCTGTTCGTCCAGCTTCACCAGTTTGTCGAGGTGGGGTAAATACCACCAATCCCCAACTTTTAATTGGGCCAAAGGTCTGTTCAATTTCTCTCCGTGTTCAGTCGCAATCTGACAATGGCAGCTGGGTTATAATCTTAGGCAAAATCAATGCATTATCACAGTAGTCTTCGACTTCTAAACCAGAAAAAGCAGAAAAACGCCCTAATGTTATATCCACAGGCACAGCCCTGAACAATGAATTCGGTGGTGTTAACCGGAAATACTGCGCAAAAAGCGTCAAAGCGCCAGACCCACCCGTCAGTCCAATCGCCTTGTTGTCATCACGGCCCAACCAAATGGTGATGGACGTTTCATGATCAAAGCCGGTAAACCAGCTGTCGCGGTGATCACTGGACGTCCCGGTCTTACCGGCAAAACGAATTCCTGGAAACTGGCTTGTCAACGATTTACTGGTACCACTGCGGGTTGCCTGCTGCATAGCATACTGCAGCAGATAGTCTGCTTCTTCTGTAACTCTTTGTTGCACAATGTTTCTGCGCTGATAAACCGCCTGGCTTTGCGGTCCGGTAATAGCTTCAATGGCCGCTAATTGCTGGTACTTTCCTTTATTGGCGATAGTCTGATACATCTGCGCAACTTCGGCCGGCGTCAATTCAACAGCCCCAAGGAACGCCGACGGCTGCAGCTTGACGTCCCGCTCCAGCCCCAGCTGCTGCAAACCAGTTTTCAAAGCCGGTAAGCCCAGCATCAGCCCTAACCGGACTGTCGGAACGTTTAGTGATTCGGACAAGGATTGCAGCAGGGTGACGTTGCCTCTGAATTTCTTATCGAAGTTTTTCGGCGCCCAAGGGCCCTGGCTGGTACGCAAAGAAATAGGGCTGTCGTCCAGCACAGTCGCCAGACTGAACTGGGCTGGCCGGCTTAACGCCTGCAGGTACAACACCGGCTTCACGATACTGCCAATTTGGCGCCTCGCATCCAGCGCTCTGTTGTAACCTGCAAAATGCACGTCTCTGCCACCCACAATGGCTTTGTAAGCACCCGCCTGATAGTCCGTCACCACCATGGCGGCTTCCAGTTTGTCCTGCAGTTTGGCCAGACGTTGCCGCACCGCTTCTTCTGCCGCCTGCTGAGCCTGTGGGTCCATATAGGTGTAAATTTTCAAACCGGACTGCAGGGTGTCCTGATCTGGAATAATGTGTTTCAGCTCACGTTTGACCGCGTCGAGATAAGCCGGCGCTTTGGCTTTTAAATGCTGCCCCATTGGGATCACAGCTAAAGGCTGCTCCACGGCTGCCTGGTATTCAGCGCCACTTAGCATTTGCTCATCACGCAGCACTTTTAATACCAGGTCACGCCGGCTTTTTGCCCTCGCGCCAAAACGTCTCGGGTCGTAATAAGACGGACCTTTTACCATCGCAATCAACAAGGCATATTCAGCCGGTCTTAATTCATTCAGCGGCTTACCAAAATAGAACTTACTGCCGAGGCCAAAACCATGCACGGCGTTGTTGTGAAACTGACCGATAAAAATTTCATTCAGGTAGGCTTCGAGAATTTCATCTTTGCTGTAGCGGTAATCGAGAATTAGCGCTATCAGCGCTTCGTTGACCTTACGAATAAGTTTTTTATCTTCCGTCAGATACATGTTTTTTGCCAGCTGCTGGGTTAGGGTTGAGCCGCCCTGCACTGTTCGCCCGGCCTGCAGGTTGACCCAAAATGCGCGTAACACTGACCACAGCGATACGCCGTGGTGCTGATAAAAATCACGGTCTTCAACAGTCAGTAAGGCGTCCCTGATCTTCTCAGGTACATCCTGTAAGGCAACCAGTTCACGGTCTTCCTGCTGTTGTGACACCAGATGATGAATAAGCTGAGGTTCCAGCCGGGCTTTATTCACCTGCTTTTTCAATTGATGGTCATAAACAGAAGCCACCCGGCCGGCCCCAAAACTGACGGTAAAAACTTCCTGCTCATCAAAACCATCAGCAAACTGAGCACTGCGCCGGTACACCACCACCTGGCTGCCTTGCGCCTGGTATTGTCCTGGACCGGTGATTTTGTCGACTTTGCGGTAACGCAGCAGCTCAAGCTCTTTAAGCAACTGCTGCTGGCTGAAGTTTTTACCCGGTTTCAGTTCAAGACTGCGGGCATACACCTGAGCTGGCACTTCATAATGGTGGTTGGAAAACAGCTGGGTAATTTTGCTGTCGAGATAAATCAGGTAGATAGTCAGCGCCAGGCCCACCACCAGACCAAGTTTAATGCTGAGCCACATCAGGTAGCGACCAAAACCGGATGTTTTGGCGGGCTGCTTTTTTTTGGTCCGTGGGGTCTTTTTCGTTTGCTCTGTCATTGTTGCATAGCTTTCTTCGTTTTATTGGTAGGCATCGCCTGAGCCGGATCGTCCGGCCAGTAATGTTTGGGATACCGACCCTTCATTTCTTTTTTTACGTCCTGATAGCTGTTCCGCCAAAAGCTGGCCAAATCCTGGGTCAGTTGCAAAGGACGGCGGGCTGGCGATAACAGTTCAATACGCAGCGGTTTTTTGCCAAGCGCGATGGTCGGTGTTTCAAGCTGTCCGAACATTTCCTGAATACGGATAGATAACACCACAGCCCCATCGTCCTGATAATACAAAGGGATCATAGAGCCTGTAGCTGAACGCCAACTGTCTGGGCAGTACTGGTGTAACTCTTGCTGTTGACGGTAGTCCAGCCGCTGCCACAGCAAAGTGTACAAATCCAGCCGGGCTAAATCGGCCACTTTGGTGATCCGGCCTAGATAAGGTAAAAGCCAGTCTGCGGCAGACTGCAACAGGCTTACCTCATCCATCGCCGGGAACTGCCCCACGCCAAGCTGCTGCGCCAGCGTCAGCCGGTTTTGCAGTTGCCTGGCCGGTTCGCTCCAGGGCAATGCCTGCAAGCTATGTTCAGTCAAATAGCTTAACCAGCCTTGCTGCACGTCTTGTTCAGTTAAGGCCTGAGTCAGTGTTTTACGTTCCAGCACCAGCTTGCCAAGGCAGAGTTGTTGCTGCGCAATAAAACGCCCGGCCTTTTCATCAAAACCCACATGATGCTGCTGTTGCAAATGCGACTGCCAGCTCTGTTTCAGCTCAGGCAAAGTCCAGGGCACTACCAGGCTGGCAATGGCCTGGTCACGGAACAACACATCGGCGACCACCAAAAACTCGGCCCCCTGCAGGCCGCTGTCCGCAAATAGCTGTACGCCTGCGCCATTGGCCAGTTGATACCCTTTGCCCCGTTTTTGCGCAATGCGGTCCGGAAAGGCACGGCTAAGTAAAGAGGCGGTCAAATGCAGCGGAAACTGAAATGTGCTGCTGATATTCAGCTGACGTGCCAGCAATTTAGCCTGCTGCAACAGCGCTGAAGGTAGAGGCCTGCTCAGCAACTGGTCAAGGTTGTCTTCGCCGCTTGGCCGGCGTTGCTCTAAGAAAGTCGTCAGCACCACAGCTAACCAGGCAGCGCCTTGTTCACCTTGCTGTTCCAGCTCACGACCATAATGCAGCATGGCCGCCAGCCGCGGATCGGCGCCGCTTTGAACCAACTGCTGGCCAAGCCGGGTGATCTGGCCTTTTGCATCCAAAGCACCCAGTTGTTCCAATACCCAACGCGCTTGAGCCAGATGAGCTGCTGGCGGGTTATCCAGCCAGAATAACTGTTCGGCGGCACAGCCCCAGGCGGCTGACTCTAACACCAGGCCGGTCAGCTCAGATTGCAATATCGCAGCCTTACTGAAGGCTGGGCGGCGTTGCCACTGCTCAGGACTGTCGAGCCGGTAACAGATGCCAGGGCCTAAACGTCCGGCACGACCGGCCCGCTGTGTTGCAGAGGCCTGACTGATGGCGACCGTTTCCAGCCGGGTTAAACCATGTCGTGGGTGGAACACGGCTTCACGCGCCTGGCCAGAATCAATCACCAGCTGAATGCCTTCAATGGTCAGACTGGTCTCGGCAATATTGGTACAGAGCACCAGTTTGCGTCGCCCGGCCGGGCTTGGCGCTATCGCCTGCTGCTGTTGCTCCAGCGTCAGCGCCCCCAGTAAGGCGTAACAATCCAGCTGTGGGTCCTGGTTGTGCTCCAGCAAAAACTGCAGCGCCTGCTCAATTTCCCGTTGCCCGGGCAAAAACACCAGCAGACTGCCTTGCTGTGCCTGGCTTTCCCGCAGCGCCAGTTTGGCACACTGCAGCCAGACGGCATCATTGGAGGGCGGCTGATAGCGGATGTCCACCGGATAACTGCGGCCTTCACTTTGCAAAACCGGCGCTTGCAGCTGCTGCGATAATGCATTCAGGTCCAGCGTGGCCGACATAATCAACAGCTTCAGTTGTTCATTCAGTTGCTGCACTTCCAGACAAAGCGCCAGGGCTAAATCCGCCTGCAAACTGCGTTCGTGAAACTCGTCGAAAATAACCAGATCAATACCGGACAACTCGGGGTCAGACTGAATCTTTCGTAGCAACACCCCTTCGGTGACAATCAATAAGCGGGTCTGGCCTGAGACTTTTTGCTCATGCCGGATCTGATATCCCACTGTCTGCCCTGGTGTTTCATTCAGCCTGGCTGCCAGATAACTGGCAATACTTTTTGCCGCCAGACGACGGGGTTCCAGCATCAGAATGGTCTTGTCATGCCAGTGTGGCTGCTGCAATAAAAACAGGGGCAAATAGGTGGATTTACCAGCACCAGGCGGCGCAGACAACAGCACTTTGTTGTGGCGTTCTAAATGGTCCAGCAGTGCAGGACATATGTCAGCGACAGGTAAGGTCATCTGGTTCAGGCACTCGGTTCGGATAACCTATGGTAACGGCTTTTTCCACTGAACCGAAGTCTGAAAAGCGCTGACTGCTGAATTGTCCAGCAGCCAGCGGGTGAGGTTGTCAGTTATTCAGCTTGCAGCGTATGGGCAATTAACCGGATCCCCTGGCCTGTTGCGCCGGCGCTCCAGAAGCCATTGCCACTGCTGCTAAAGGCGGCGGCCAGGTCCAGATGCAACCAGCCTTTGCCGTCATTTGGTACAAAGCGGCTTAAGAAACCAGCGGCATTGCTGGCACCACCAGTACCACCACCTTTAATAGGGCGGCTGTTGGCAGTGTCGGCATAAGGTGACGGGCATTGGCCCTGATGCCATTTTTCCAGCGGCAACTGCCAGGCTGGTTCAGACACCTGTTCGGCATAACTAAGAACCCGGCCTGCCAAAGCTTTATCCAACGCAAATACTGCGTTGTATTCAGTGCCTAACGCCATCATGGCGGCACCTGTTAAGGTAGCGGCGTCAATAATCAGTGGCGCTTTTGATTCAGCTGCACACATCAGGCCATCGGCCAACACCAGTCGCCCTTCCGCGTCCGTGTTGACGATTTCCACGCTGACACCATTTTTGTAAGTCAGGATATCGCCCAGCTTGTAAGCATTGCCTGAAATCAGGTTTTCTGCACAGCACAGTACTAAACGAACCCGTTTAGTCAGGCCTTGCAATATGGCCAGTGCCAGCGCAGCCGTCACTGTGGCGGCGCCGCCCATATCGCATTTCATCGTCACCATGCCTTCGCTGGCTTTAATCGAATAACCACCACTGTCGAAGGTAATGCCTTTACCCACCAAAGCGGCAGCCACTGGCGCGTCGGCCTGACCCGTCGGGTTGTAATCCAGCACCAGCATCGCCGGGTCACGGTCGCTGCCTCGTCCGACGGCATGCAAGCCTACCCAACCGGCATCCAATAATGCACTTCCGGCAATAACCTGAGCATTGACACAGCCTTGCGGTGCCACTGAGCGAATAAAAGCAGCGGCCTGCTCAGCCAGCACCTGCGGCGCTAATTCGTCCGGCGTCTGGTTGATAATGGCTTTGGCCCAACTAAAGCATTGGTGCAACTGCTGCAGCTGTTGCTGGTCAGCGGCAGAACCCGCCCAACCAATAGCGCCCAGTTTTTTTGCATTGCAAAAGCCCTGGTACAAGGCCCACTGCGCGTCCACTGTCCAGCCGTCACCCGCCAGTTGCAGTTGTTGAATGCCTAACCCATCCAGCTGACGCCCGGCTTTTTGCACAGAGCGCAATAAGTCATTGGCGTTGGCATGCAACTGATAACCGGCAGCAGCAGGCGTGAGTAACACATTTTTCCCCCAACGGCTTTCCGCCGTCTGGGTGCCAAAGTAAAGTTGAATGGATTCAGACATGACAAAATTCCTATAACTGCAGGCAATGGCCTGGGAAACGGGCTGAGTTTATCACTTTTTACAAAGCAACCAACACGCTGTGCAGCATCTTGGCGCTCAGCAGCACCAGAAGCGCGGCAAAAATTTTCTTTAAGGTGCTGACCGGCAACCTGTGGGCCAGTTTGACGCCAAGCGGTGCCGTGAAGAAACTGACCAGCGAAATGCAAACCACGGCCGGCCAGTACACATAACCACTGCTGTACTGCGGAGTGCTCTCTACCGCCCAGCCTGACCACAAATAGCCGACAGTCCCGGACAGCGCAATCGGCAAGCCCACTGCAGCCGAGGTGGCGATGGCATTTTGCACCCGCACGTTGCACCAGGTTAAAAAAGGCACGGTCAGCGAGCCTCCTCCTATAGCCACCAAGGCAGAAATACCACCAATGCTAAGCCCGGTCAGGCTCAGTCCACCCCATCCGGGTAACTGACGGCTGGCTTTGGGTTTCACATTCAATAGCATTTGCAGCGCGACATAACTCATAAAACAGCAGAAAAATACCGCCAGTGCTGTCGAAGGCAGTGCACCGGCAATTAAAGCGGCCCCTATGGTACCGGCCACAATGGCTGGGCTCAGCCGCCAGACCACAGGCCACAGGATGGCGCCATGGCGCTGATGGCTACGAATACTGGAAACAGAGGTTAGTACAATAGAGGCCATGGAGGTGGCCAATGCCAGATGAACAGACTGGTCACCCAGGCCCTGAGCTAAGAACATCGAGGTAAGCACCGGCACCATAATACCGCCGCCGCCCACCCCGAGCAGACCGGCAAAAAAACCAACCACGGCACCTAAGGCTAAATAGGCCAGCAACCACTCCCACAGCATTGCGTTCTCCATCATGTTAAAAATCAATATTTTAACCAAAGATACCACGAAATAACCTGCAGGATTTCCGCTTTGCACAGAGAAAAAGTGTACAAAAATTCGAAAAGCGGATGACGCTACTCCTTTGCCTCTGTATACTTCGGCCGCTTTTTTAATAGTGATTGCGGCGAATAAAAATTTCTGCTATCACTAGCCGCCAACTTTTTGCTTGGCACTGTTTTACAGGAGATGATCATGCCAGAAGGCAAAACCATAACAACTCTGGGTCTGTTGGCCCTGGCCGGTGTTGAACCTTATCAGGTTGCACAGGGCGAAGAGTATATGAACCCAAAACAGCTGGAGCATTTCCGTAAAATTCTGGATGCATGGCGTCAGCAATTACGTGAAGAAGTCGACCGCACCAAAAACCATATGGCCGACGAAGCAGCAAACTTCCCGGATCCGGTTGACCGCGCAGCCCAGGAAGAGGAATTCAGTCTGGAATTACGCGCCCGGGATCGTGAGCGTAAGTTGCTGAAAAAGATTGAAAAGACGCTGCAGAAAATCGAAGACGAAGATTTCGGTTACTGCGATACCTGTGGTATCGAAATTGGTATCAGACGTCTGGAAGCCCGCCCTACCGCCGATATGTGTATCGACTGTAAGACTCTGGCGGAAATCAAGGAAAAGCAACTGGGCGGCTAATGATGCCTGAGTTGCACTCCCGTTACAGGGGCCGGTTTGCGCCATCGCCATCCGGCCCTTTGCATTTTGGTTCCTTAATAGCTGCAGTCGGCAGTTATCTGCAGGCCAAATCCCAACAAGGCGAATGGCTGGTCCGGCTGGAAGATATTGACCAACCGCGCATGGTCAAAGGTGCCGCCGACGCCATACTGCACAGCCTCGAACTCTATGGTCTGCACTGGGACGGCGACGTCTGGGTACAAAGCCAGCGGCTGGAACGTTATCAGCAGGTCCTGGACCAATTAAGTCAACAACACCTGGTGTATGGTTGCGACTGTTCGCGAGCGCGTATTTCGGCACTGAGCAGTGGTTATGACGGCCATTGCCGTGAGCGTCAGCTGAGTCAGGGCACGCTGGCGTACCGACTGCAAGCGCCACAGACTGCCACTGAATTTACTGATTTATTGCAAGGCCGCACCCAGATACCGCTGGCACTGGCCCAAGAAGACTACATCCTGAAACGCCGCGATGGCTTGTTTGCGTATCAGTTAGTGGTGGTAGTAGACGATATAGACCAAGGCATCACTCAAGTGGTGCGGGGCGCCGACCTGATTGAAGTGACCACCCGACAGCAGGCTTTATTCGAGTTGCTGGGAGCCAAAGCCCCTTCATATGTCCATTTGCCGCTGGCGGTCAAAGAGCCAGGCTTTAAGCTCAGTAAACAAAACCACGCGCCAGCGATTTCCGACTGGCCGGTCAGCCACACCCTGAGTGCCGCACTTGGTTTTCTCGGCCACCCGCCACCAGCCGGGCTACAAGGTGCCCCTGCCAGTGAGTTATTGGAGTGGGCGGTGCGTCACTGGACACTGTCTGCTGTGCCGGCAGCCAGAGAATTGCCGGGTTCAGTGGTGCCAACCGGCGCCTGTTGAGGTTGCGGGGTTAAAATTACCCCTGAAACCTCAGTGCGCTCTGCGCTTTAGCCTTTCATTTTCTTGGTATGCTGCGGTATCATAAGCCGCTTTTTTCAGCGCTTGTTCAGGAGCATTATCATCATTTCGCGTGTACTGGAATTCTGCCGTCGTACGTTCGGCCAGAAAGCATCTGAGGCTACCGTCAGGGTCAAGGACGGTGAAAAACGCAGCACAGTGTTGCCTGCGATGAAAAAAATCCCCCGTGACGCCCACGCCGTGTCTCGCAAAGACATCAGCCCGAACGCGTTAAAGGTATTGTACCGACTGAAAGATGCCGGTTATGAAGCCTATCTGGTCGGTGGTTGTATCCGCGACTTGCTGCTGGGATTAAAGCCGAAAGACTTTGACGTGGTGACCAACGCGCACCCTGAACAAATTCGTCAGGTCTTTAAAAACTGCCGGCTGATTGGCCGTCGTTTCCGGTTGGCGCACGTGGTGTTTGGCCGCGAAATTATTGAAGTCGCCACCTTCCGTGGCCACCACAGTGGCGATGAGAGCAACCCGAAATCCAGTCAGAGCGATGCGGGTATGATCCTGCGTGACAACGTCTATGGCAGCATTGAAGAAGACGCTGAACGTCGTGATTTCTCCATCAATGCCCTGTACTACTCTGTCAATGACTTCTGCATTTACGATTTTGCCAACGGTATTGAAGCCATTGCCGAACGCAAAATTGAGTTAATCGGTGACCCGGAGACCCGTTACCGCGAAGACCCGGTACGGATGCTGCGTGCGGTGCGTTTTGCCACCAAGCTGAATATGCAAATCGCCCCTGCCACCCTGGAGCCGATTCAGGAGCTGGCGGTGCTGCTGAAAAACATTCCGGCCGCCCGCATGTTTGAAGAAGCCTTAAAGCTGTTCCTGGCCGGTAAAGGTTTTGACAACTTTATGCTGCTGAACGAGCTTGGCATCATCAAACACATCCTGCCTGTGGTGGCCAAAAACCTGAAGCAGGACAGCGAAGGCAAAATGCTGCAGCTGATCACCAGCGCCATGCAGGACACTGACGAGCGGGTCGCTATCGACAAACCTGTGACGCCGGCTTTTACCTTTGCCGCCTTGTTGTGGTACCCGGTGGAAGTGCGGGCGCAAACCTTACTGATTGAAAGCGGACTGAACGAACTGGACGCCTTTAATATTGCGATGATGGAAGTGCTGGACGATGTGCAGCGCAGTATTGCGATCCCCAAACGTTTTACCCTGACTATTCGTGATATCTGGTCACTGCAGTCACGTCTTGGCAAAAGAGCCGGACGTCGTGCCTTTAAGCTGCTGGAGCAAGCCAAGTTCCGCGGTGCTTATGATTTCCTTTGCCTGCGGGCCAAAGCTGAAGGTGGCGACCTGCAAGAGCTGACGCTGTGGTGGCAACGCTTCCAGCAGGAAGACGAAGCAGGCCGCGAACAGCTGGTTCAGCAACTGGGGAAAGAAGGTATTGAACGTCGGCCAAAACGTCGTCGCTCCTACAATAAAACCCGGCGGCCACGCTCTGACCAGGGCGGTTCATGATCCGTTGTTATATTGGCCTTGGCGCGAACCTGCATCAACCGCTGCAACAGCTGGAACAGGCGGTTGCGGCCCTCAAGCAAGTTAAAGATTGCGAATTGATTGCGGTATCCGGTTTTTATGGCTCCAAACCTATGGGGCCACAAGACCAGCCGGATTATGTCAATGCCGTCGCGGCGCTGGACACCGAATTGGCACCTGAAGCTTTGCTGGACCAATTGCAGCAGATAGAGCAGCAACAAGGCCGCCAACGTAAAGCAGAGCGCTGGGGCCCACGCACGCTGGATTTAGACCTGTTACTGTATGGCGACCAGAAAATCAACACCGAAAGGCTGACCGTGCCGCACTACGGCATGAAACAACGCGAATTTGTGCTTTATCCCCTGCACCAGCTGGCACCGCAACTGGTATTGCCTTGTGGTACCTCGCTCAACAGCCTGCTGGAGATTGTCCCTGAAAACGGTCTGACAATACTCAAGTAACTTGACGTTGCGGGGAGTCGGCAAGCCAGTGAGACCCCAGGAGCATAGTGCTCTATGTGACTGGGGCGAAATGGCACCGCCAACAAAGCAGCAACCTCAAGTACGACGGGTATATACTTTAACCCTTGCTGGCGGCGCGAATTTATGCGAAGGTTCGCGCCGAAAACTCCCTTCGTGGTCGGATGAGAATAAGATGGCCAAAATTACCACTTCAGCCCTGCTGAAAATGAAACAGAAGGGCGAAAAAATTACCGCCCTCACCGCTTATGACGCCAGTTTTGCCAAGCTGTTTGCTGACGCTGGTGTGGAAGTTCTGCTGATTGGCGACTCGCTGGGTATGGTACTGCAAGGGCACAGTGATACCCTGCCCGTTACCACTGCCGACATCGCCTACCATACCCGCAGCGTGCGCGCCGGCGCGCCTCTGGCCTTTGTGATCGCCGACATGCCTTTTATGAGTTACGCCTCGGTCGACCAGGCTCTGCATAATGCTACGCCGCTGATGCAGGCCGGCGCCAATATGCTGAAACTGGAAGGCGGTGACTTCTTATTACCAACGATTAAAGCCATGACAGAACGCGGTATTCCGGTCTGTGGTCATCTGGGCTTAACGCCACAATCTGTACATGTGTTTGGTGGTTTTAAGGTGCAGGGCCGTGACGAACAGGCCGCGGAAGCGATGCTGCAGCAGGCACTGGCCTTACAAAACGCTGGCGCTCAATTGCTGGTACTGGAATGCATTCCATCCCCGCTTGCCAAACGGATCAGCGAAGCTCTGACCATTCCGGTGATTGGCATAGGCGCAGGTGCCGACACCGACGGTCAGATTTTAGTGATGCACGACTTACTCGGCATCAGCTCTGGTTATATTCCGAAGTTCTCGAAAAACTTTCTGCAGGAAACCGGTGACATTAAGCAGGCGATTGGCAAGTACATTCAGGATGTAAAATCCTCAGCCTTCCCTGGCGCAGAGCATAGTTTCAGCTGAGGTTGGTATGAAGATTATTCAGGATATTAACGAATTACGCAGCACCATTCGCGCCTGGCGTCAGGCCGGTGAGCGCATTGCCTTTGTGCCCACCATGGGCAACCTGCATCAGGGCCATTTCAGTCTGGTGGATGTGGCCCGTCAGCATGCCGACCGGGTTATTGTCAGTATCTTCGTCAATCCAATGCAATTTGGCCCGAGCGAAGATTTGGATAATTACCCCCGCACGCTGCAGCAGGACTGCGACGGTTTAACCGCGCATCAGGCCGACGCGGTGTTTACTCCAACGCCAGCGCTGATGTACCCACGCGGATTGGACGTGCAAAGCTATGTCGAAGTGCCAAAGCTTGGTGATCACCACTGTGGTGGTAGCAGAGCGGGTCATTTTCGCGGTGTGTCCACGATAGTCACCAAGCTGTTTAATCTGGTGCAACCCGACGTCGCCTGTTTTGGCCAGAAAGATTACCAACAGCTGGCGATTATCCGGCAGATGGTGACCGATCTGTCGATGCCGATTGAGATTATTGGTGTGCCGACCTGCCGCGCCGACGATGGCCTGGCGCTGAGCTCACGTAATGGTTATCTGAATGCAGAACAACGCGCGATTGCACCTGCGCTTTACCAAAGCCTGCAGTGGTTGAAAGCGCAGCTGGCTGCTGGCGAAGCCGATTTACGCGCGCTGGAGCAGCAAACCAAACAGCGTTTGCAAGAAGCCGGCTTCAGACCGGATTACCTGAACATCAGCAACCAGCTGACGCTGGAACCGGCCAAGCTGGCCTCAGAGCCTTTGGTGGTACTGGCAGCCGCTTATTTAGGCGCGACTCGCCTTATCGACAATATTGAAATTTAAGCATGCAACAAGGACTGAGCAGTCTCAGTCCTTGTTAGCATTAATCAGCACCAGGCATCAGCAACCACAACACCAGATACACCAGAATGCCCGGGAAAGCCGCAGACAATACACTGACCAGCACATACAGCAGACGCACAGCACCAGCGGACCAGCCAAAATAATCGGCAATGCCACCACAGACACCAAACAGCATTTTGTCATTGGACAGTTTCAGTACTTTGTTACTCATCACAGCTCTCCCTTTGCGCTTTGTTCTACCCTAAACGCCATACCCTGTGACTGCAAGTGACAAAACGCAACAAAATCTTTCCGAAAAAAAACAGCGGCATGCCGCTGTTTTATCTTTGCTGCAATCACCAAAGGTCAGGCCGCGCTGTCACGCGCCAGTTGCAGCAACTTGGGTAAATATTCATGGTCCTGTGCGGCAATCTGCTGTTGCTCCATCAACACATCCTGCAGGATCTGATCGGTGGTCAGCGGATTGGCCAGCACCACCCGGAACACCACAGTGCCATGGCGGTGATATTGCGCCGGTTGAATGCGGGTACGGGACACAAAAGACAAGCCTTCTTCGCGTTGGCGCTTCTGAATAAAGCGAGTCAGGCCGTTCAGCAGCTCATTGAATTTTTGCAGCCGCTCGGCACTGGCGTTTTGCATCGCCGCCTGCACCTCCGCCGGCACATAACGGTAGGTCAGTAAACACAGCTCAGGCTCAGTGATCAGCTCAAACTCGCTGTGCTGGCGAATTAACTCAGCAAAATAGCGTGCTTTGTCGAGCGAGCGGTTGATCAGAATTTCATAGCCTTTGCGGCCAATCACCTGCAGGCAGGCATGCACCAGCATCGCCATGCCAGGGCGTGAGCCTTCCAATGTCTGGCTGCCTAAGTCTTTTGAGCCTTTACGCAAAATATATTCAGCGTGGTGTTCAATCACATGGGCCGAAGACGGGTGCTTAAACACCACCATGCCCGCGCCCATCGGGACATACATTTGTTTATGGGCGTCGATAGTGACCGAGTCAGCACGTTCAATGCCGGACAATAACTGACGGTATTTATCGGATAACAAAGTGGCACCACCCCAGGCCGCGTCAACATGGAAGTGACAGCCCAGCTCCTGCGCTAAATCAGCCAGTTGATGCAGCGGGTCGACATTACCGGTTTCGGTGGTACCTGCCACACCGACAATCGCCATCACTTTAATATTCCGGCTTTGCAGCTCTGCTGCCACCCGGCGCATTTCATCCAGCCGGACTTTGTTGTTCTCGTCCGTCTGCACAGGCACCAGGTGCTCACGACCAATGCCCAACAGGTCGGCAGCTTTGCCTAATGAATAATGGCCTCGTTCCGACACCAACACCGCCAGGCCTTCGTAGCCATAATGCTTCATGGCGCGGAACAAGCCTTCTTTGGCCACCCCTTTAAATTCACCGTCAGCTTTTAATAAACGGTTACGGGCAATCCAGAGCGCAGTGATATTGGCGATGGTGCCACCAGAGCAAAAAGCGCCCAGAGAATGATTGGCACTGTGCATCCATTTTTTGTAAAAGCTTTCGCCTTCGCCATACACCAGATGGTGCATCATACCCAGCACCTGGCGCTCCAAAGGCGTAAAGGCTTTGGACGTTTCAATCTTCACCAGGTTCTGGTTGAGCCCCACCATCATTTTCGACAGTGGCAACACAAAATAAGGCAAGGCTGAGGTCATATGACCAATAAAGCTCGGCGCAGCCGTGTGCACTGAATGCGCTACCAGTTGCTGCATGAGTTGTTCGGCGTAATCGGAAACGAAACGCGGGTCAGTCGGGATTTGGTGCGCCTGAAAGTCGCGCTCAATTTGCCACAGCGGTTTTTCAACGGCGACAATGCTCTCACGCAGAAAGCCCGCCAGATTCTGCGAGATGTTCTGTTCAATAATGCTGAGAGTAGAGTCTGGTGCCTCAGGCACAGTAAAAATCCGCCACAGCGCCTCTTCTGAAGCCGTGGCCAGACGTTTGCTCTGTTCTGTCATTCTATCCTGTCTCACCGGGTCGGGACTGGCCTGTAGTTTTAAGAAAGTTGGCCAGATTTCTGGAGTTGGCAACTGTAATCAATTGCCCGGAAAATGTCTTTAAAAAAATTCATCTTGCGGTCATATTGCGGCGACTTGCAGCCAAGCTGTCAATGGTTTGGCCTGGCCAGCCGAGCAAAAGGCTGTCAGGCGGAATGAAATCGGCTAAGCTATCAAAGCTTTGTTTTTAATTCGTTTTTCAGGAACATTAATGCTTCGGATCCGCTCAGTGCCTTTTGTGTTATTCAGCCTGCTGGTCTATATGGCTGCCGTCAGCATCTACTGCTACCAACATTATCAACACAACTACCAAAGCCGGCTGGCCCAGGTGGACCAGAAGCTGCTGGACGCCGCTCAGGCAGTTCCTTATTTACTTGGTGAAAACTACCACAGCGGCATCCAGGGTGCGCAGCATATCTCGCGCAGCCGTTACCTGGAGCTGGCAAAAAATTTAAGTGACTACGCCAAAAAGCTGCAGATCCAGTACCTGTATTCGATGGTGCTGGTCGACGGCAAAGTTCATTTCACCTCATCCAGTTACACCGAAGACGATTTACTCAAAGGCCAGTTAAGTTATTTCTACGATTACTACCCGGAAGCCACAGAAGCCAACAAAGCCGCCTTTGCCTCCACCAGCCCGGTGTTTGAACAATCACAAGACCAGTTTGGTGAGTTCCGCTCCGTACTGGTGCCGATGACCAGCCCGGATGGCACTGTGTATCTGGTCGGTGCCGACATGGCGCTGGCTGATGTGAAACTCTGGCTGGTGCAAAGTCTGATCGAAGCCATCTCCTCCAGCGCCGTGTTTTTCGCCCTGGCCTTGCTGCTGGCACTCTGCTACGCCGCTTTATTGCGCTACAACCTGACCACGGACCCACAGTCAGGCTGTCGTAATGGCCTGGCGCTGGAAGAACATTTGCGCAAAAGACGTTTCCCGCAATGCCAACTGGCGATAGTGCAGGTGAATAATCTGGAAGAAATCAGCCACCTGTACGGCACTTCGCTTGCAGAACAGGCGATGCAGAATTTTATCCACCGGTTGTCCGGCCAAACCGGCGACGCCTTCAGTATTTACCGGCTGGCTTTTGAAAAGCTGGCCATACGCCGGGTGCGCGCCGTGCCAGACCAAAGCCTGCACGACCTGCTGACCCAGTTGGATTTCAATGAAGCGGTGCTGGAGGACCCTTACCTGATTTTTACCGTCACTTTGGGCATAGCCCAGGGCGATGCTCTGTCCGTGCTGGAAAACGCCACATTGGCGGTAAACACAGCCCGGCTGCAACAACAACCTCTGCTAGTGTATTCCGATTCCTTATTGGCATTAAAACAACACCTGCATACCAATATAAAAATGGCGCGCGAAGTGCGTGAAGCCATTGGCCATGAGCAGGTGGTGCCCTACTTTCAGCCTGTGGTGCATATCAGCACCGGCGAGGTTTATCAGTACGAATGCCTGGCGCGGATTTTACGCAGCGACGGCAGCATACTGACGCCGGATCAGTTTTTAAGCATTATCAACCGCAGCTATATGGATGCTGAGCTGACCAAAATGATGTTTATTAAAAGCGCCAGTCAGTTTGCCCAGGCCAAGGTCAGCTGGTCGATGAATATCACCTCACGTGATCTACTGGACGATGACTTGCAACAGTTTTTCCTCGACTATCTGGCACATTACCCGGAACCACAACGGGTCTGTTTTGAACTGGCTGAAGCCGGTGTACAGCCCCAACTGGACCGCTGCAAAGCAGCTATTAAAGCCTTACAACAAGCCGGTGCTAAAGTAGTATTGGACGATTTTGGCAGTGCCAGTGGCATTGGCCTGGCTGATTTACTGCAACTGCAGGTCGATGGGTTGAAACTGGATGGCAGCCTGACCGAACTGATCAGCCATGATCAGGACGTGCAGCTGTTTATTGAACACATTAGTTCTTTTGCCCGTCAGACCCATTTGCTGCTGATTGCTGAAATGGTCGAAAGTAAACAGGCGCTGGATATGCTGGAGCGCAGCGGCATTCGCTACGCCCAAGGCTATTACTTTGGCCCTGCGGCGCCTGTACCGCTGCGTTCCCATGAACAAGATCTGTAATTAAGTCGGATCAGTGGTCAGTGCCGCTAACTGCTCAGGGTTCAGCGGTATTTCAAGCAGCAGCGCCAGCACATAAAGCAGCAAGGACTCCTGTTCGTTCACCAGCTGGTCCGCTTGCACGGCCGCCTGCAGCATCTGCCAGAGCTGCTGCTTCACACCAGGCGCTGCGTGGATAAGCGGCGGTAACGCCTGGTTCAGCTGCTCCAGACTGACGGTCGTCAATGCGCTATCTGTCGTCAGACCCAAAACCTGTAAGCCGGCCTGCCAGCTTTGTTGCTGCAAGGGCTGATGCACCGCCAATTCCGCACAAGCCGCCAACAACATCAGAGCCTGAGGTTGTATTTGACTGAACTGCCGGCAACTGTCGTTGCGGTGCAACAACTGGGCATCAAACTGCACACCCACGGTATGCTGCAGCCAGCTGATCACACACCACTCATACAAATCTGTCTGCTGGTCATGTCGCACCAGCTGCTCACAAAGCACTGACAACTGGCGAAACTGCGCCGCACTGAGTTGCTTTAAACCAGGCACAGCCAGTTGCAACAACTGCAATTTGTACAGCGCACTCAGTGGCATCACATCAGGCAACAAGCGCTCAACACTGCCGGCAAACTCCTGCCCCAGCTGCCTGGCTATCAAGGCCAGCTGGTTATCTTTCTGGGGTTGTTGCAGCAAACAGGCACAACAGAGTGCCGGCGCCTGCGCGGTCTGCCGAAGCTGACTTAGCAGCACCAGCGGCAAAGCGACAAATGCGCTGGCTGCCTTCGGCTGTGACGCTTTAGCCGCTGCGGGTTTATCACTGGCCGTTGGGTTGACGGACGAGCCATCCCACTGTGGGTCCAGCCGTAAAATACGTTCTTTCAGTGGCGGATGGGTGGCCAGTAAACGGGTAAAACGGGGCAACGCATCGGCAAAAAACAAATGACTCATTTCAGCCGCATTCGGATGACGCAGCCGCCCATGCTCAGCCAGCAGACCTATCCGCTTCAGCGCACCGGCGATACCGGCCGGATTGCGGGTAAATTGCACCGCACTGGCGTCGGCCAGAAACTCACGCTGCCGGCTGACAGCGGCTTTAATCAGGCTGCCAAAAAATACCCCCAGATAGCCCAACACCATCAGGCCAAGGCCTAACAGCAACAGTGCGTTGCCATTATCTTTGGAATTTGAGCTGCGGCGGCCGCCGCCATGACGTAGTAAAAAGTAACCACTGTGTCCGATAAACTCAATGCCATGCAGCAGAGAAATCAGCCGGATATTCAGCCGCATATCGCCGTTGAGGATATGACTGAACTCATGAGCAATGACACCTTGCAGTTCATCCCGGCTCAACTGTTCAATACAACCTTGTGTGACTCCCACCACCGCATCCGCCGGTGAATAGCCAGCAGCAAAGGCGTTAATGCCCTGCTCTGGGAGTAAATAAACCGGCGGTACCGGCACCCCGGAGGCAATGGCCATTTCTTCCACCACATTGAGCAGCTGGCTTTGCGACGCATCAGCCAAAGCCCGGTCCAGCCGCTGCCCACCCAGCGCCTGCGCCACCGCAGGTCCGCCTTGCCCAAGTGCGGCCTGCTTAAACAAAATGGCAATCAGCACAGCGCCACAGACAGCTGCGCTCAGCACACCCATAATGCCCCAGGGCAGGCTATGCAGCCAACGGTCATCAGACCATTGGTGCAGGTCCTGGTATTGTGCCGGTTCCAGCAGCCCCAAGGTCACCAGCAACAACAGATTGGTCATCAGCAGCAATAACAACAAGGCCACGCTGAACAACAACACCAATAAACGGGTGTTGCTGCGGGCCTTGTCCTGCTCGGCAAAAAAATTACGCATCGCAGTACTTAGAAGCTGACTTTAGGTACAGCCTGAATAGCGGCACTGTCGGCAAACTCCAGTAACCGGGCGTCCTGTTGATGACCAAACAGAGTGGCAAAAATCAGTGGAGGGAAACTTTGCTTGTAGCTGTTGTATTCAGTCACTGCGTCGTTAAAGGCCTGACGGGCAAACGCCACTTTATTTTCGGTGCTGGTCAGCTCTTCCGACAGCTGCAGCATAGTCTGATTGGCTTTTAAATCAGGGTAGGCTTCCATCACCATGCTGAAGCGGCTGAGCGCGCCCTGCAAGGCCGATTCTGCGCCCGCAAGCTGGCCAATGGCCGCAGCGTCAGAAGGCTGTGCGGCAGCGGCCTGCAGTGAACTGCTGGCACTGTTACGGGCGGCGATCACCGCTTCGAGAGTGTCGCGCTCATGCGACATATAACCTTTAGCGGTTTCCACCAGATTGGGGATCAGGTCATACCGACGTTTCAGCTGAACTTCTATCTGCGCAAAGGCGTTCTGAAACCTGTTCTTCAACAGCACCAGCTTATTGAAAATACCTACCGCATAAAACACCACCATCAGTGCTACCGCGACGGCAACAATCGCAACCCACATAGCCACTCCTTGTTCATCTATTAACCGATAAGTTCAGCTTTTAGTCGATAAAACAGCAATGTAGCACTGATAGTCGGGAATAAACAGCTTAAGACCGACGGCCTAAGCTACAGCCGTGCACAGCGTAATACAGGATCATCGCATAACAAGGCAGCATCACTGCGTAGCCAGCGATGGCACCGAATTGTTCAGACAAAGCACCATAGCCCAGCGGTAACAATGCTCCGCCTGCAATGCCCGTAATCAGTAGTGCGGAAGCTTTTGGCGTTAATGCCGCCAGGCCAGACAGCGCCAATGGCCAGACCGCGGGCCACACCAGTGCATTGGCCAGGCCAAGCAGCGCCACCCAGGCCACAGGGTTTGGCAAGGTGCCAATGCCAGTCCAGCCCCACAGCAGCTCAGACAGGCCATAACTTTGTGGGTTTGAGGCTAAAATGCCGCAGGTACAGACCAGACCCAATAGCGCAGAAGCCGCCAGCGCCTGGCGCTGGGATAACCAGCGCGGTACCAGCAGTAAACCCAGGCTGTACCCCAACACCATAAATGCCAGCGTATAAGACGTCAGGGTGGTGACATTCGGCAACTGCAACGCGGCACCCAGCATACCAATGGTGTCACCGGCAATCACTTCCACACCGACATAACAGAACAAGGTCAGCACGCCCAGCAACAAATGTGGGTAGTGCCAGACCGACAAGGTCTCGCCGTCGGCTGAGGCCGATGGTTCCTCCGGCAAATCGGGTAAGGCAGAAAAACGCAGCGCCACCGCCAGCAGCAGCATCGCAAGTGCAATACCGGCATAAGGCAACATCAGCTGATGCGCCAGTTGTTGCAACGCCTGTTGCTGTTCAGACGGCGCCATAGCCGCCAGACTGTCGGCATTCAGATGGCCCAGGTCCGCCAGCACCAGCCAGGTAAAGACGATAGGCGCCAACACCCCGGCACTTTTATTGAGGATACCCATCAACGAAATACGGGCTGCCGCCGAGTGCTCTGGCCCCACCCGCACCAGATAAGGATTGGACGCGGTTTGCAGCAAGGTTAAGCCGGAACCCACCACAAATTGTGCCAGCAAAAACACAGCAAACTGCTGGCTGAGCGCGGCCGGAATAAACAAAGCGCAGCCCAACGCTATCAGTCCCAAGCCAATGGACATCGCATTTTTATAACCAGACCAGGCCAGCACTTTGGCCATCGGCAGTGCCATCACCACATAGGCAATATAAAAACTGAAGGCAATCAGCAAGGCTTCAAACTCACCCAACTGACAGACCAGTTGTAAAAATGGGATCAAAGCCCCATTCAGCCAGGTGATAAAACCAAACATAAAAAACAGCACGCCAATAATGGCGATAGGTTGCAGGCTGTGCTGCGGAGTCACGGGATGGGTCATTCTGCCTTCCTCTGAGTTAGCTGTTGGGGTTCGCCATGCAACCAGCACTGGCTGAGGTTCAGTTGCGGGTCGAGCAGTAGCATGGAGGCTGAGCTGCCAGCCGCTAATACGCCAAGCTGCGACAAGCCCAGCATACGGGCCGGATTGGTACTCAGTGCTTTTAATGCAAAAGGCAATGGCAGTGCCAGGTCGGCGCAAAAATGCTGCAGCGCCGTCATCATGTCCAGCGCCGAGCCAGCCAGGGTGCCATCCGGCAGGGTCAGCTTCAGGCCGTCACGGCGGATCTCTGTGTCCAGATAGGCCAGGGTCTGCAAGGGGCTGCCGGTATGCGCCATCGCATCTGTAACCAAAATCAGCTTGTCTTCGCCTTTGCAGCGCGCGGCCAGCAGCGCTGACAACGGATGCACATGCAAATGGTCCAGAATAAGGCCGCAATACGCCGTGCTGGTCAGCGCCGCACCGACCATGCCAGGCTCCCGGCTGGTCAGTGGCGACATGGCGTTAAACAAATGGGTAAAACAGCAAGCTCCGGCATCCAGTGCCGCCAATGCCTGCTCTGCAGTGCAGGCCGAATGGCCCAGACTGACCAGCACACCTTCGCTGCAGAGCTCACGGATTTGGCTGACCGGCACCGTTTCCGGCGCCACAGTCAGCAACACTTTCCCCAAATCAGGCCTGCACACCAGCCGCATTTCGGCGTCCGTTAAAGGGCGGATCTGCGCAGCCGGATGAATACCGCGGCGCGCCACCGACAAATGCGGCCCCTCAAAATGAATGCCCAGCACCGTATGGCTGGCTTGCGGCAATAACTCAGCAACCGCGTCGGCGCCTTGTTGCATCACCGCAAGGCTGTCGGTGATCAAGGTCGGCAACAAACCCGTCGAGCCAAACTGCAGGTGAGCTTCGCTGATCTGTTTAAGCGCGGCCACAGTCGGCTGCTGGTTAAACAACACGCCGCCGCCACCATTGACCTGGATATCAATAAAACCGGCGCAGAGTGTGCCTTGCAGCTGGGTTTGCTCCGATGGCGGCCAGACTCCGGCCTGTACAGTCAGGATCCTGTCCTGTTGCCAGTCGACCCGGACGTCACGCAGCAGCTGCTGGCCGTCAAAACAATGGGAGACATAAAGGCTGTTCATCGGGTAATGGTCACTTTGTTCAGTCCAACCGGTGCATCCGGGTTTTTCCCCATCGCCAGTGCCACAGCTTCAATATCCAGATAAAAACGTTGCATCAGCACTAAGGGCTGCAAACGTGGATGCACAGCAGACAGACCCGGTATTAAATGCAGCACGGTGCCACCGCGGCGCTGCACTTCAGCGACCTGCGCCTGATGGGCTTGCATTGTCTCGTCAGTCAGGTCCACATCCAACAGGGTCAGTGGCTGATTGAGCAACGAAATAGGCCCATGTAAAAACTCCGCGCTGCTGAAGGCTTCGGCCTGAATGCCACAGACTTCTTTAATCTTTAACGCAATTTCCCGTGCGATGGCATAACCAAAAGCCCGACCAAGCACCACACAATGGCGCAGTGCCTGCACTTGTTCTGCCTGCAGCTGAGTGGGCTGATTTAATACCTGCTGCAACTGGGTGGGCAGCTGTTGCAGCGCGGCCAGCAATTGCCGGTCTTGCTTCCAGTGAGCCACCAGCGACAACAAGGCTGATAAGGTGCACAGGTAACTTTTGGTTGCGGCAACCGCTTTTTCCGGCCCGGCCAGCAACGGAATCGCGTAGTCAGCTAAAGCCGCCAGCGGCGAGCTGATGTCATTCACCAGTGCCACCACCAGCGCACCACTTTGTTTGGCCGCTCTGGCCTGGGCCAATAAGTCTTCACTGCGGCCAGACTGCGAAATCAGCAGCACCAAAGCGCGTTGCAATCGCAACTGCTGGGCGAATAAGCTGGCCACAGAGGGTGCAGCGGCGGCTACAACCACCCCTAACTCCACCTCAATCAAATAACGGGCAAACACACCGGCGTGGTCTGAAGTACCGCGCCCGACGATATAAACAAAGGCAGGGTCAAACTGGCGGATCTGCTGCGCGATTGTCTGATACAACGCTGTATTGTCTGCGGTTTGCTGTTCAATCCGCTGCCAGCTTTCACTGGCTTCCTGACGCATTAAAGTCATTCCGACCTCTCCATAAAAAATTGACGGGCCAGTGCGACGGCACCAGCTTCGGCTGAGCTCTGCACCGGGCTGAGCTGCTGTTGTAACGATTCAGGTAATAGCTGACGCCAGGCCGGAGCCAGGCCGCCCAGCATCGCCAGACGGCTGGCGCCGGTTTGCTGCAATCGCTGCAGCAGCGCCTGCACATAATCCAGCCCCTGCTGCACGATGCGCTGCGCGGCCTGATCTTCTTGCTGTTGCCACTGCAGTACCAGGGGGGCTAAGGCGGCAAAATCCGCTGCTTTATAAGGCAGGCAGCAGGCAATCAAATCCATATTGCTTTGCACAGCTAAAGTCCGGCACAGCGCCTGGGTCAAACCGCTGTGAGGCTGCAAGCCATCCAGTACGTCCAACGTGGCGCCTACAGCCTGCCAGCCCAACCAGGCACCGCTGGCGCGGTCACCCAGCGGAAACCCCTGTGCGCTGAATAAATGCTGTTGACCCGCCACTGTCGAAAACGCAGAGGTGCCGGTACCGGTGATCAAAATGCCGCCATCCTGGCCGCCATGAGCGCCAGCACAGGCGATATGTAAATCTGTGGTCACCTTCATTCCACCAAAGGGGTGCGACCATTGCTCCATATGCGCCAGCGCGCTCGGCACATTCACCCCGGCTAAGCCCAGCACCACCTGACAGCTGGCCAGTGCTGATTCAGTAAAACCTGCGCCTGCCAGCGCCTGGCGACTGGCGTCCAGCACTGAGGCTATCGCCTGCTCTGCATCAGTCGCCGGGTTGGCGGGACCGGCCAGCGCTTCGCCCAGCAGATGACCCGAAGCACTTTCCAGTCGGGCCCTGCATTTGGTGCCACCACCATCTATCCCGATAAAAAGTTGTTGTTTGCGCAGCACAGTTCCCCCTGTGATTGAAGCCGCTGATTTCGGGCAAGCCGAGGCCATCCCCGCTGGTTCAGAGGGATGTCCTGCAGCACTGCGTTAAATTTTTACGAATATCTTGCGTTGATACAGCCACCAGACCGGCAGGTAACACAGCAGCAAAAATGCCACCACCCAAAGTGCCGCACTGAAAAACTGGTCCAGCCCGGCCTGCTGAGCAAATTGCAGGTAGGCGTCATGCACAGAGCTGCCGCCAAGCGGCACTTCAAGCAGTTTTTCCAGGGCGACGTGCAGCACATAAGCCACAATGGCATTGGCGCCAAAGATCAGTGGGATGCGGATACCGTACTGATAACCGCGCACGTCGGTGTACCAAATCAGCAAGCCAAGCACCATGCTGGCCATGCCACTGGTTACCAGTACAAAAGAGCTGCTCCAGATTTGTTTGATCAGCGGGAAAGACAAACTCCAGAGCGACCCCAGCAGGAAGCTGGCAAAACCCAATACAAAGAGCGACATCACCAGTTGCGGCAAGTCCTGCTTGAAGCGCAGCACCAATCGGCCCATTAACACACCGTACAAACCACTGGCGATGGCCGGCCAGGTGCTGAGAATACCTTCAGGATCCCAGCTGCCACGCCACAACATGCCCGGCAACCAGGCGCTGTCAAACCAGTTAATCAGATTGGCGCCCCGCTCCAGCTGACCTGCAGGCAATCCTGGTGCCGGCACCAGTAGAATCAGAGCCCAGTAACTTAATAAAATGCCTGCCATCACCTGCACCAGCCGTTTGCTGCTGCAATGCAGCGCCAAAAAGCAGCAGGCCATGTAGACAAGTGCAATACGTTGCAGCACCCCCAGCAGCCGGACGTCACTGAACTTCAGGTACATCAGATTGACCACCAAACCCAACACAAACATGATCAGGGTGCGGCGCAGCACTTTGAGCCGCAGTGCCGACAACTCGGCACTGCTGCGCTCTGCCGGTTTAAAGCCAATCGCAATAGCCACACCGACAATAATCAGGAAAAACGGAAAGATAAAATCAGCAAAGGTGACGCCATCCCAATAAGCATGGGAAAACTCACCATAGGTGTTGGGGCTGTTGACCATAATCATCAGAATAATGGTCAGGCCCCTGAATAAATCTAACGCCAATAAACGCTGGTTCTGCATAGTTCTATCCTGGCCGCTGCACTGGCTGCGGCCGTAAAAGGTTTACAAGTTTGACGGTGGCGCTTTGCTGTCACTGATCAACTGCTGAATGTGTTGCACAGCGGCATAAGGATCGGCCGGTGCCACCAAAGGCGTGGCCAGCGGCTGGTCCAGCCAGGCCTGTTCAAAGTCCAGCAGTTTCTGCTCTACCTTGGTTTCATCCAGCACTTTTCCTTGTCCGGCCGCCATCTTCAGCTCGTCCAGCATCAGCTCCCAACGCGGCAGGTAATACTGAGCGTACAGGCCATGCCAGGCTTTAGAGGCATAGTCTTTCAGCTTATTACCGCCCCAGCGGCTGACCTGCAAGCGGGCGTTGCGTTCGTACAAGGCCGCATCGGCCTCGTTGTCGGCATAAGCTCTGGCATCAGCCACCCAGCTGAACAGGCTTTCCTGTTGACTGGCCATCAAGGCGTCGGTCGCCAGCATCAGCTGTTTGGCCTGCTGACGACGTAAATCCCCCTCCGCCACTTTGTGCTGCTGATAAGCCAGCATGCTGTGCTGCAGCAGCATATCGATATGCTGTGACGCGGCATGGCGGGCAAAATCGACCAGATCGTAACTGAGCAAGGTTGAACGTTCTGCAACAGGCAAAGCGGCCAGTTCACGCACCGCCTGGTCCAGCAGCGCCAGATTGCCCGGAGCCCCTGTGTAGCGCAGGTATTCCAGAGACGGACGTTTGGCCAGCAGATAAGCACCCGCCGAACCTTCCCACCAGCGAGGTTCCCAGTATTTGGTGCTGAGCACCGCTTTGTAGACTTTGTTCCAGGCCGACAATAAGGCCGGACTGGTCTGGCCGTAGCGTGCTTTCAGGTATTGCTCCAGCCAGCTCAGCGTCACCTCAGCCTGCCCTTGCCAGGCCAGGTCGAACATAAACTCGTAGGCCACAGAATTACTGTGAATACCCTCGGGGAACACGCCATAACCGGTCAGGTTGCCTTTGTCCGGATGCTGCATGGCAACGGCCACTTTATCGCGGTAATAATCCAGATCGGCATAGACAGGGTTACTGCCGCCGTAGTTATGGATAAATCCAAACACCCACTGCTTGTTGTAAAAACCTTTGGCCTTTTGCCAGACGTCAAAACGGTCATTGCCAATATCGTGGATCATCAGTTTTTGATCCGGCACCCGGCTTAAAAAGGCATCAATAGAGGGTAAATCCCAGAAATGCTGATCAGAACCAAACATCCAGCCTTGCATCACCCAAACCGCATTTGGCGCAGCCTGCGCCAGAGACTGGTATAACGCCTCACCGTAACCGGCCAGGTCCTGATAACGATGCTGTTCCGACACCGGCGGCAACATCTCGTTAAAGGCGTCCATCAGGTAGTACTGCTGGGCTCCGTATTCGGCGTTGTAGAGCTCAATAAAACGTTTGGCGACTTTGGCAAACAAGGGGTCGGCCGGGTCCAGCCAGTAGGTTTCATGGGCAAAACCAGACCATTTCGGCATGGCGGAAATTTTGGCCTGTGGAAACAGCGTCTTAAACTCTTTGGGCACATAACCCGAAAAGGCCGGCACCACCGGTTTCATGCCGTAGTCACTCATGCGTTTGAGAATTTGTTTTTGCAGCGCACGTTTTTTCTGAATGTACTGCGCTGGCAACGGCCCTTCGTGGCCTTCAATATTGCCCATGCGCTGCCAGGGCGTAAAAGCCGGGCCTGAGAAATAACTGGCCAGTTCAGTGTCGGCCACACCAAATTCGTGCCACAACTGTTGCCAGATATATTCCTGGCCTTCCATCGCAACCGGGTTGTTGACGCCGTGCAGCGCCATCCAGTCCAGTTCCTCTTGCCAACGGTCCCAACCCCACCAGGGGCTGGAATAACCATAAGCACAGACATTCAGGTAAGAACGCTGGGCAAACAAAGAGGTCACCCGCTCCGCCGGATAATCAGCGAACTGAGCCGGTAATGCCACACGACTACCTTCCCAGCTGACCGATAAAGCGCCGGTCTGACGCAGGTATTCGTAAGTGCCGTAACTGAGCGCCGTGAGCGCATTGGCACTGACATAAAGCTGACCGTCTTTGGCTTCGACCTGATACCAGTCGGGCTGACTGTCCTGCACCAGTACCAAATGCACGTTGGTTGGCTGTGAACCGGTCACGCGTTCAAATAAATCCAGGACAGGTTGCACCCCGCTCTGCTGCTCTGCAGCCGCGACTACAGCTTCGCTGCTTTGTGCCTCAGCAGCTGGCTGGCAGGCACTCAAAAGCCCAGACAGCACTGCGGCGGTCACCAGAGTCAGGGAAAACTTCGGTAAATACATCGGGAAATCCTGTTGCTTCAGTTAAACAGAGCAACCCGGCTGCACACCGGGCTGCTCTTGCTGGTTACAGATTAAAGTTCACACCCAGGTAATAGCTGCGGCCAATTACACTGGTGGTTTGCCAGGCGCGGGTCAAATCGTCCCGGTAGGCTTCTTCATCTTTACCATTGAGGTTCAGGGCGCCGAAATTCACCGCCCATTGCTCGTCAATGTTCCAACCTAACAACAGATCGACCTGGTTACGGCCGGCCACAGTACGGCCTTCACGGGCAAAGAAGGCGTCACTGCTTTCCTGCACATATGGGCTGCGGTGGTTCAGAGCTACCCGGGCGCTGAAGCTGTCGTTTTCCCAATACGCGGTGATGTTCCAGGTTTGCTCGGACGAGTTGGTCAGGGTAAAGCCTTCACTTTCATCCACCAGAATGCGGGTGTAGTTCGAGCTTAAACCAAAACCAGGCACAGGTAACCAGGCACTCAGGCTTTGGTTCCAGCCAACCTCATAGCCTTTGACCGTCAGCTCAGAGCTGTCGTTGTAAATAGCGGTGATGTCGTAGATATTGCCTGAGCTGTCGACACACTCAGAGCCTGAAGTCGATAAAGCGGTGCCGTTGTAAGAGCCCGGACAAACCAGCTCGCTGACCGTGCCGTTTTTGATGTCTTTCTGGAACAGGTTCACTGTCAGCGAATCGCCTTCGCTGTAATACCATTCCCAGCCAAAATCCAGCTGATTGGCGGTCAGTGCTTTGAGCTCAGGCTGACCCAGATTCACCGTATAAGTGCGGGTGCCAAAAGAGTTGGACGCTGAAGTTTCTGACGGCGCCAGCTGGGTATTGGAGGTCAGAATAGGACGCACCAGCACTTTCGCTGCGGCCAAGCGTAACTGCATCTCATCATTTAATTCCAGCACCAGGTTAGCGCTTGGTAAGAAGTTGCTGTAGTCATAGCTTTGGGTCAGCTCACCAATGGCCAGCTTGATTTCTTCGTTATCCGGGTGGGTATCGCCGGTCAGGTAGGTATTCACGTCACGGTCAGTTTGCTCATACCGGCCACCGAAGTTACCACGCAGCGGCATGCCGGCAAGTTCAGTTTCAAAATCAGCCATCAGGTAAGCCGCCATAATTTCACGGTCCATCGAGTAGCTGGACTGGGCAGCAAACAAGGTCGGAACTGTCACGCCTTCGGCTTCAAGCGCATCGCGGTAGGCCTGGATATTAGGAGCAATCCAGCTGTGCTGAATACCCATTTTATTGTCGAGGAAATCCGTCACCAGGTAGCCGGTTTCAGCCATAGACGGCAAGTCAGCCGGATCGGCATCGCCAATAGCAGCGCGGTCGGTACGGAACACTTCACGCGACAATGTTTCTTTGCGGTACTTGACCCCTGTGGTCAGGCGGGTAAACCAGCCCCAATCCAGACCGCGGGTGGCGTCAAACTGCACTGCAGTTTCATCCGACTCCATCAGACGGGTGGCGCCGTTCGGGTATTCGTTACGTGGCATCACGGCCGGGTACAATGCCGGGTCCGCCAGGTTTTCAGCAATATTAAACAGCACGTTGGATGGATTGGAGATATCCAAAGTGGCCTGTGAAATCACTGTGGCCAGAATGGCGGCTTCTTCATTGTGGGTAGCATCACCTGAGGTGTAGTGCAGCACTGAACTGAAGGTCCAGTCTTCCCAGTCGTAGTCCATCTCTAAGGTGTAGGCGTCAGAGGTCGCGTCTTTGTCTTCCAGCTGACGGTTGTTTTCAGTGGTGAAGTTATTAATTTGAATTTGGTTGTACAGGCCATTTTCAGCGTCGCCCAGCCGGGTGATCTGGTTGGCGTTAAACAGGAATACCTGTTGGTTTAAATCCTGTTTGGTGTCATCACCGGCATAAACGGCAGTCAGCTTGGCTTCAAACGCACTGTTTGGACGCCACTGTACGGTGCCGTTAAATAACTCACGGTCAGTTTCCCGATCGATACGGCGGTAACGCGGACGGCGTGGGGTGACATCCCCTGTGGCTGAATCAACAAACCAGCGGTCCATCCAGAAGTTATCTACCCGGTCATCCAGTTCCTGATAACCGACGTTCAACAGCACGCCAACAGTACCGTCAGCAAACTGGTCAATGTAGGTGGCGTTGGCTTTTGGCGTGACATCTTCGGATGGAGAAAACTCAGAGTACTGGCCTTTGGCCGACAGCAATACTTTGCGTTCAGGAAAGGACAGCGGCGATGCCGTATCGATATTGATGGTGCCTGACAAACCGCCAGCGTCCATATTCGCTGATGGCGACTTGATCACTTCAATGGTTGACGCCAGTTCAGTCTGAATAATGTCAAACCGGAAACCACTGGTGAAATCGGCGCTGGCCATACTCTGACCGTTTAAGGTGGTGCGCGCATACTGCGAACCCAAGCCACGAACACTGATGGTTGAGCCACGGCCGTTTACGTTAGAAATTTGCACACCAGGAATACGCTGGATGGCTTCGGCGATGTTTTCGCTGGGGAACTTACCAATATCTTCGGTGGTGATCGCGTCTGTGACTTTGGTGTCCTGACGTTTAATGTCTGCAGCGGCGGCCAGGCTGCCACGGAAGCTGACTTGGATCACTTCTACATCTTCGTCTTCGGTGGCTTTAGCTTGTTGCGCCTGGGCCAAAGCCGGCACCAGTAACGTTGCCATCAGTGAAGCGAGAATAGTTTTTTTACCTAACTTGTATTGATTCAACCTGCTCATAACCTGTGCTCTCTCGTTGCCAATCGTTGTTTTTGTGATCGCCTCTCCTTCGATCCGGAGCGTATTGATCGGTGATTTATTCATCACTCTGAGTTCAAGTTATCAGCAACCTGTCAACGTTGTCAATAAAAATACTGACAACGTTGGCAGTTATTTTAATTTGATAATTTTCAATTACTTAGTCAATTTTTCCACAGAATCGCGGGTGACAAGTTGCAAATGAAAGCCACAATGAGGGGGTTGTTCGTCAGGCTCCAGCATCAGCGCAATCAGCATGGCAGCTGCTTTTGCGGCCATATCCGCATTCGGCTGATGCACTGTGGTGAGCTTGGGCCAGGTTTGGCGGGAAAAGGGGCTATTTTCAAAACCGACGATGGACAGATCGGCCGGCACCGCCAGCTGTTTCATCCGGGCTGCGAATAAAGCGCCAGCTGCAATTTCGTCGTTACAGCCAAACAGCGCAGTGGCAGGTTCTGCCAGCGCCAGTAACTGCTCGGTCATCGCCACGCCGGAATCAAAGGTAAAATCACCGCTGATCACCAGCTCAGGGCTCAGCTCAATGCCGGCCTGCTCTAAGGCTGCGCAGTAGCCACGATAACGGCCAACCGACGAACGGTGGTCAGCGCGGTAGCCGAGAAAAGCGATGCGGCGATGGCCTTGCGCCAGCAAGTACTCGGTCATAGCACGGCCAGCGGCTTCGTCATCCACATAAATGGTCGGGCAAAGTTCATCCGGTGGAGCGGCCCCGGACACAATACGTACCACCTTGGCTTGCTGAGCCAGCAGTTGCTGCACCAATTCGCTGTTTTCCGACAGCGGAGGGGTCAGGATCACGCCGCCTACCTGGTTACTGCCAATCATGGTGCTGAGCTCCTGGCGAACCAGATCGGACCCGGAGTCCGTCGGGTGGATCACCAGTTCAAAGCCTTTGCGGCGACATTCGGACAAAATGCCGTTTTGCATTTCAATCACGTAATGACTGTTCGGGTTGTCATAAACAAAAGCAAGTGAAAAAGGTGCGGTGCGCATCAAGCGGGCGGTGCGATTTGGCTGGTAATTAAGGGTCTCGATCACGGCCTGAACTTTGGCTTTGATTTCATCACTGACCCAAGCCTCGTTGTTCACGACTCTGGACACAGTTTTGAAGGACACGCCAGCCAGGCGAGCCACATCTTTGATGGTAGGTTTTTTACCGGTCATAGCTTCCATTCTGCTGTGCAGATGTCACTGAACGCCAACCGATCAGGATACTGCTTGAACAATCTTAACAGTGAGAGACCTTCCGACTTTATACTCTCAATGCCCGACTGTCCAAGCCTGTTTGCAACCCTCATCTCATCAAGGCTGCATTTCACCGAGCTAGCTGCGTAGGCCGCGGCCTGAACTGATCAAGTTCATGGCAATACCAAAGAAAGCCGCAATAAACAGCAAGATCACGCCAAATGCCAGCCCCAGATGCACGTCACTGACGCCAAGGAAACCATAGCGGAACGCATTGACCATATAGACAATAGGGTTGATTTGCGACACCCCCTGCCAGAATGGCGGTAACAGACTCAATGAATAAAACACCCCGCCGAGGTAAGTCAGCGGTGTCAGTACGAAGGTCGGAATAATACTGATGTCATCAAAGGTTTTGGCATAAACAGCGTTGATAAGACCCGCCAGCGAAAACAGCATGGCGGTCAGTACCACAGTAGAAATCAACACCAACGCATGATGGATCTGAATGTCGACGAAAAACAGCGACAGCAGGGTGACAATAAAACCCACCAACAAACCTCGTGCCACACCGCCGCCCATATAGCCCAGCACTATGATGTAATTAGGCACTGGTGCCACCAGCAACTCTTCCACGTTGCGCTGAAATTTGGCACTAAAAAACGAAGACGCCACATTGGAATAAGAATTGGTGATCACCGCCATCATGATCAGGCCTGGCACAATAAACTCCATGTAACTAAAGCCACCCATATCGCCAATTCTGGAGCCAACCAGGGCGCCAAAAATAACAAAATACAGTGTCATGGTAATGGCCGGAGGCACCAGGGTCTGCACCCAAATCCGCAAAAATCTGTTGGTTTCTTTGTAGAGAATACTTTGTAAAGCAATACGGTACTTCATGCTGTGGCTCCCCGCCCTTGCTCCACCAGACTGACAAACAGCTCTTCCAGCCGGTTGGCTTTATTACGCATTGAAAGCACAGTGATGCCCTGTGCTGTGAGGGCGCTGAATACCGCATTCAGGCCTTGGGATTTTTCCACATCCACCTCAATACTGTGGTCGTCCAGCCGTCGCCATTGGTACTGCTCCAGCTGCGGAGTCTGGCTGCCAGCTGCCAGGTCCAGCACAAAGGTCTCTTTGGTCAGCTTGCTCAGCAAGGCTTTCATGCTGGTGTTTTCTACAATCTCGCCTTTGTCGATAATGGCAATATTGCGGCACAAGGATTCGGCTTCTTCCAGGTAATGGGTGGTCAGGATAATGGTGACGCCCTGCTGGTTAATCTGCTTTAAAAATTCCCACATGGAGCGGCGCAACTCAATATCGACGCCGGCTGTTGGTTCATCCAGAATCAACAGTTTGGGTTCATGCATCAGCGCGCGGGCAATCATCAGCCGGCGTTTCATGCCGCCAGACAACTCACGCGACCGGGCATGACGTTTTTCCCATAAACCAAGCTGACCTAAATACTTTTCAGCACGGGCCAGCGCCACGTCACGCGGCACACCATAATAACCCGCCTGATTCAGCACAATTTGCAGCACAGTTTCAAACTGGTTGAAGTTAAATTCCTGTGGCACCAGGCCGAGCTGGCTTTTGGCATCTTCCAGCGCTGTGTCCAGGTCATAGTCGAACACCTGCACTGAACCACTGCTCTTATTCACTAAAGAACTGATAATGCCAATAGTGGTACTTTTACCCGCACCGTTCGGCCCCAACAGCGCAAAAAAATCGCCTTGGTTCACATCCAGATCAATGCCTTTGAGCGCCACAGTGCCACTTTTGTATTGCTTCTTCAAAGCGCGAATGCTTAACGCCAACGTCATTTGTTCTCCCCATAACCCCAACGTGGGATCAGTTGTTGGGCCAACCCCAGATGATCCAGGATGCGGGCAACCATAAAATCTTCAATATCCTGCAACGTTTTTGGCTGATGATAAAAACCAGGCGACGCTGGCATCACCACAGCACCAGCTCGACTTAAGCTGAGCAAATTCTCCAGATGGATAGTACTGAGTGGCGTTTCGCGTGGCACCAGAATTAACTGACCGCGTTCTTTCAGCACCACGTCGGCAGCGCGTTCAATCAGGTTGTCACTTAAACCATGGGCTATAGCTGCAGCTGTGCCGGTTGAACACGGGCAGATCACCATGTGTTTGGGTGCCGCCGAACCGGACGCACAAGGTGAAAACCAGTCGTCTTTGCCATACACAGTCAACAGCTCTGCCGGCACCGCCAACTGCTGCACAATAAAATCGCGGCAGGCTTCAGGCCCGCCTGGCAGCTTAATGTCATGTTCGGTGGCAAACACCACCCGGGCGGCGCTGGAGATCAGTAAATGTACTTTCACGCCTTGCGCCAGCAGGTTTTGTAACAGGCTCCAACCATAACCGGCGCCTGAGGCGCCGGTAAAAGCCAGAGTGATTTCTTTGGTCATTGTGAATTTTCCAGTGCATCCAGCAGCTTCTGATGAATACCCCCAAAGCCGCCGTTACTCATCACCAGGATATGGTCACCCTCAGCGGCTTTTTCAACCAAAGCGGCTACTAATAATTCAATGGATTGAAACACATAAGCACGGCCTGGCATTTGAGCCGCGACATCAGCCATCGACCAGCCGGAATGGGCAGGCTCAAATAAATACACTTCGTCCGCCAATTGCAGCGAATCCGGCAAGGCAGCCTTGTGCACACCCAGTCGCATGGTGTTGGAACGCGGTTCCAGCACCGCCAGAATACGCGCCTTGCCGACATTGGCACGCAGGCCTTGCAATGTGGTGGCAATAGCCGTTGGATGGTGAGCAAAATCATCATAGACAGCAACCTGACGTTTAACGCCTTTCAGTTCCAGCCGGCGCTTCGGCGCAACGAATTTATGCATCGCTTCCAGCGCTACGGCGACCGGCACACCAGCATGGCGGGCTGCGGCAATCGCCATTACCGCGTTTTCGACATTGTGTTGCCCTAACAAGGACCAATGCAGTTCACCCTGCGCCTCGCCCTGATAAAACAGCGCAAAGGCCGAGCCGTCCGCGCTGAGTAACTGCACAGTCCAGTCGTTGCCATAACGCTGCTGCTCACTCCAACAGCCAAGCGCCAGCGTTTGGTCAACGGCTTCCACCCCAGCCGGGCTCAGCACCAGTCCAGTCGACGGCACCATCCGCAATAAATGATGGAACTGACGCTGAATAGCGGCCAGATCCGGGAAAATATCGGCGTGATCATATTCCAGGTTGTTGATCACCAACGTACGTGGCCGGTAGTGTACGAACTTAGAGCGTTTATCAAAAAAGGCCGTGTCGTATTCGTCGGCTTCAATAACAAAAAACGGTGATTCGCCTAAACGGGCCGACACCTCAAAATTTTGTGGAATGCCACCAATCAGAAAACCGGGGTTCAGGCCGGCATAGTCCAGGATCCAGGCCAACATACTGCTGGTAGTAGTTTTACCGTGAGTGCCGGACACCGCCAGCACCCAGCGCTGGTGCAGCACTTCTTCGGCCAGCCACTGGGGGCCCGAGCTGTACGGAATGTTTCTGTTCAGCACATACTCGACCGCCGGATTGCCCCGCGACATCGCATTGCCGATAATGACTAAATCCGGCGCTGGCTCCAGCTGAGCCGGGTCATAGCCCTGCGTGAGTTCTATCCCGAGTTGTTCCAGCTGAGTGCTCATCGGCGGGTACACATTGGCATCAGATCCCGTCACTTTGTGGCCCAGACTTTTGGCAATAGCGGCGATTCCGCCCATAAAAGTGCCACAAATCCCCAAAATATGAATATGCATACGATCCATCCTTACTACGGCGTTACCGCATTCTATACCCAAACGAGGCGAAGATGCAGATAGCAGCCAGCTGAACTATGACGGATGTAAATAAAACCACTGCTTCACTGCAAAATGTGGCGAACTTGATTAAACTAGCAACCGCACGCCCAACCCCTACCCTACACAAAAAACTGGGCGGCTTGTCTAACCTCTGACTAACAAAGGATTTTTTATGCGTCGTTTGGCTCCGGTACTGCGTCAAGATGGTGCAGATGCAGACCTCATCAGTTTAATTAAAACCATTCTTGCTGCCTGCAAAGAAATTTCATTCCGGGTAGGCCAGGGCGCGCTGTCCGGTGTGCTGGGCTCGACTCTGGATGAAAATATTCAGGGCGAAACCCAGAAAAAACTCGACGTGCTGGCCAATGAACTGCTCAAAGACATGATTCTGGAAAGTGGCCTGGTGATGGCCATTTCTTCCGAAGAAGAAGAAAGCACAGTCGCCGGCAACCCGAATGGCCAGTTTCTGGTGACCTTTGATCCGCTGGATGGTTCGTCCAATACCGACATCAACAGCCTGATTGGCACTATTTTTTCTATATTGCCTGCGCCTGCCAAGGCAGACCCGGCTGATCCGAGCATCTTTTTGCAACCGGGTACGGCACAGATTGCGGCAGGTTATGTACTGTACGGCCCGTCCACCATGCTCGCGCTGACCACAGGCAAAGGCACCCGGCTGTACACCCTGGATAAAACCTATGGTGGTTTCCTGCTGACTCAGGAAGAAGTGGCCATTCCGGGAGTGACCGCTGAGTTTGCCGTCAATATGTCCAACCAGCGTCATTGGGAAGCACCAATGCAGGCCTATATCGCTGATTTATTACAGGGCAAGGAAGGTCCTCGCGGTAAAAACTACAATATGCGCTGGATTGCCGCCATGGTCGGTGATGTGCACCGTATTTTGTGCCGCGGTGGCATCTTCGCTTACCCACGTGATTTAAAAGACCCGAAAAAACCAGACAAACTGCGCCTGATGTACGAAGCCAACCCGATGAGCATGTTGGTGGAACAGGCCGGAGGTGCCAGCAGCACAGGCTATCAGCGCATTATGGAAATCCAGCCGGTGGATATTCATCAGCGGGTTGCGGTGATTCTGGGCTCGCGCCACGAAGTCGACAGCTGCCTGAATTACCATAAAACGGACAGCAGCAAACCATAGCCATTTTTACGGCCGCCGTTATAATAGGCGGCAAAATTCAGTAAAGAGGATGAATCCATGAGCTTAAGCCAGGTGCCTGCAGGTAAAAACCTGCCAGAAGAAATTAACGTTGTGATTGAAATTCCGGCCAACGCCGATCCAATCAAATACGAAGTGGATAAAGACACCGGCACCGTGTGGGTTGACCGCTTTATGGCCACACCAATGTTCTACCCATGCAACTACGGTTTCGTTAACCAGACCCTGTCGTTAGACGGAGACCCGGTCGACGTGCTGGTGCCAACGCCATACCCACTGGTCCCAGGTGCAGTGATCAAGTGCCGCCCTGTTGCCGTACTGAAAATGGCCGATGAATCAGGTGAAGACGCCAAAGTTCTGGCGGTACCCGTCAGCAAACTGACCAAGATTTATGACCATATCCAGGACATCGGTGATGTGCCTGAGCTGCTGAAAAACCAAATCCAGCACTTCTTTGAGCGTTACAAAGAGCTGGAGCCAGGTAAGTGGGTGAAAGTGATCGGCTGGGGTGACAAAGCCGAAGCCAAAGCTGAAATTGTCAGCTCATTTGAACGTGCTCAGCAGAAATAAGCTGCTGTTCCGGCAAAAAACGGCACCTTGAGTGCCGTTTTTTATTGGCGGAAAAAAAACTTCCGCCAAACCACTAAAACTGATAAAAATCCTGCACCAGATCTGATATGTTCTGAGCTCGTCGGCTGCAGTGCGCAGGCCCGGCTGAACAAGACAATAACAACAACAGATACTGCCATTGCAGTCAGGGTAGCATTTTATGGGTTTGTTCAATTCCGCTTTAGCGCGTTGCCTCCTTCTTCCTTTTTCCGTCAGCTTTGTTGCCATTTTAGCTGTCGTGCTGACTGGCGCCGCTGTGCCTGTCTGGCTGACGCTACTGCTGGCTGCACTTTTGTGTGCACAGCTGGTCTGGCAATTACTGCTGGTTCAGCCTTTTGCCAAAGCTCAGCAACAACAACAAGACTGGTTAGTGGCACAGCAGCAAGGTGCCAGCTCTGCAGCATCACTGACAGAATCCGGCCCGCTTGGCCGTCAGCACGGTTTGATGAATCAATGGTCGCAGCAGCATCAGACAATCCGACAGGAACTAAGCCAGCAGCAACAGCAATTGCAGCAACTTTGTACTGAGCTGAACCAGTTATCACGCCAGGATCAACAACAGCAGCAGCATCAGCAACAGGCCGTACAGCAAACGCGGCAAATGATTGAATCGATGAACCAAAGCGTGCTGGATGAAGTGCAAAGCGCCAATCTGGCCGCCGAGGCAGCCAATCATTCCAATCAGGTGGCGCATCAGGGCCAGAAGATTGTTGAAGCCACAGTCGCTAACATTGGCCAACTGGCTGACCATTTAACCCAGGCTTCCGCCACTATTAGCCAACTGGAACAGGATACCCATCAGGTAGGTGCTGTGTTAGAAGTGATCCGCGGCATTGCCGAACAAACCAACCTGCTGGCACTGAATGCGGCCATTGAAGCAGCCCGGGCCGGTGAACAGGGCCGCGGTTTTGCCGTGGTGGCCGACGAAGTCCGGACTTTGGCGTCCCGCACCCAACAATCCACCCAGCAAATCCAGAAAACCATTGAGCAGCTGCAAAGCGCGGCGAAAGAAGCTGTACAAAAAATGCAGCTGAGCAGTGAGCAGGCTAATGCCAGTGTGCAAAGCGCGCATCAGGCCGGCGATGCGTTAAAAGACATTACCGGTAGCATTGGACAGATTTGTGCTATGAATCAGGAAATCGCCACCGCCACGGACGAACAGCAGCATTTAACTAAAGCAATGGTGGGTTATGTCCGCACTATAGATGACGCCATGTTGCAAGCTGCTGAACGTCAGCAACAATTGCAACAGGCACTGAAACGTCTGGCTGGTTAAACTGGCGCAGGTTCACGGTACAGAGAATCAAGCAGGCCGATCAGGGCCTGCGCCTCTGTACTGTGCAGGCGATAATAAACGGTTTGTGCGTCTTTTCTGGTCTTCACCAGCTTCTGTCGGCGCAGCACCGCCAGATGTTGAGACAAAGCAGACTGACTGAGCCCCAGTTTCTCATTCATCTCTGTCACCGACAATTCATTTTCAAGCAAATAACACAAGATCAACAGGCGTCTTTCATTAGCCACAGCTTTTAACAAGCGCGCAGCCTGGGCGGAGTTGCTCAGCATTTGTTCTGCATTCATCTGTACCCTACCATCACAACAACAGAGACTGCATTATGCCGCGAAGCCAAACGGCCAAACAATAAGAGCTATTCTCGTTTATCGCGTATTCAGGGCCTTTGGGCTTAGCCGGGCATCGAAGCGCGGTTTGCCTTCAATACGGGCTGCACCACCTGATGAATTCGTTCAGAGGCAAAAGGTTTGACAATAAAAGCACCAGCGCCACCGGCCACGGCATCTTTCAGGTTCTCGACAGAAGAATAAGCAGAGCAAATAAACACCTGACAGTCGGGTTGTTGTTGCTTTAACTGACGCAGCAACTGACGGCCATTGACATCGGGCAGCTGAATATCCAGAAACACCATATGAGGTTTATGCTGATTGAACAGTAAAGTGCCTTGATAACCATCTGCAGCTTCGTAAACCGGACCGACGCCCAGATGCTTCAGGATCTGACACAAGTAACTACGAACGGCCGCTGTATCATCGATGATCAGGGCGGAACACCAGGAAGAAATCATTGTTTATCCTTAACTCTTTTTTTGCCGCATTAGCTTGCTGTTAATCGAAACAACACTGCTGCGGCTGCGCATCCCGTGCTAAAGTCCGCTTAATTTAACAACAACACCATGGAATGAAAAGATGAAAATTCACCAGTTGCTGCTCGGCCTGAGTCTGAGCGGCCTTTTCCCTGCCCTGGCGGCAACACCGGCATTGAATCAAGACCTGGCCTTTGAGCTGGTCGCCTCGCTGACCACTGAAGTGGGCCCACGTATTGCCGGCAGTGATGCCGAACGCCGGGCTGCAGACTGGGCTGTTCGCCACTTTAAAGCACTGGGGTATGACAAAGTCTGGACAGAAAGTTTTGATATGCCGGGTTGGACCCGTGGCCAGGCCAGCCTGGAAGTGATGAGTCCGTTCCCACAACCGCTGGTACTGACGTCTTTAGGCGGTTCCATTGGTACGCCGGCTCAAGGTATTACAGCTGATCTGGTGATGTTTGACAGCATTGAAGCTCTGCAGCAGGCCAACAAAGCCCAGGTTGAGGGCAAAATCGTATTTATTAACAAAGCGATGCAAAAAGACAAATCCGGCTCTTTTTACGGCCAGGTAGTGGCTGCACGCGCCCGTGGCGCTGTTGAAGCGGCGAAGTTGGGCGCCAAAGCTGTGGTGATCCGTTCTGTCGGCACTAGCAACAACAGATTTGCCCACACAGGCACCATGAAGTATGACCCTGAAGTTCAGGCAATTCCTGCAGTCGCAGTCTCGGTGCCGGATGCACTGAACCTGGCCCGTATGCTGGAAAAAACCGATAAGCTGACACTGAAATTGCAAATGAATAATCAGCTTGAAGCGGCGAAAAGCCAGAATGTGATTGCCGAAATCACCGGCTCGGAGCAACCAGACGAAATCGTATTGATTGGTGCCCATCTGGATTCCTGGGACCAGGGAACTGGCGCACTGGATGATGGAGCCGGCGTCGGCCTGGTGATGGCCACTGGCGCCTTGCTGAAACAACAGCAACGGCCTAAACGTACGGTGCGGGTGGTGCTGTACGGCAACGAAGAAGGCGGATTGTTAGGTGCCCGCGCTTATGCCGCCGCGCATCAACAGGAGCTGGCCAAACACGTCATGGCTGCAGAATCTGATTTTGGTGCCGGAAAAATCTGGAAACTGGAAAGCCGCTTTGGTGAAAATGCGCAGTCTTTTGCTCAACAGATGCAACAAAAGATGGCTCATCTGGGTATTGAGCTGGGCGGTAATGAAACGCATGGCGGGCCAGATGTGTCAGTGCTGGTGCCAGCCGGAGTACCTGTGGTCGGCTTAATGCAGGACGGTACTGACTATTTCGATTACCATCACACCCCAAATGACACCTTGGACAAAGTTGATCCGCAAGCACTGAAACAAAACTTGCAAGCCTGGTTGCTGATGACGGACACTGTCGCCAATAGTACGGTTGATTTACGAAAATAATGGCTAAAGAAGTGAAAAAGACCTCCTTATTAACGGAGGCAGAAAAACAGAAGTTACTGAAAAAAGGTCAGTCGAAAAAACCGGTCAGTTCAGCAACTTCTGCAGAACCTGCACGCAGTGGTTATGTCGGCACCGCCCCGGCCCCACGTCGCAGCGAGGCAACAGCAGAACCTGAGGTCAAACCATCCAAAGCCAAATATTGGCTGGTTTTGGCCGTACTGGTGCTGGTGGCTCTTTTTGTTAGCCCCAAACCTCAACTGGTGCAGTATCAGACTGCCGGCATGACCACTACCAGCGTGTACATGCCAGGCTGGTTTGGTGCCGAAGGCCGCATTATGGATACCAAACAACGTGCGCTGTTGTCTGAAAGCGAGCAAAGCCTGCATTTATGTTTTTCTGAGCAACAGCCAGAACAGTGCATTAAGTACCAGGTGAAACAGCAACAAGGACCAATAGCCGCGTTACTTTATATGAGCCGTCAATAAGAGCTTTTAGTGCGGCAGCTCAGCCTGCTGCACCAAAACAACAAACCTAACACCAAAGCAATGACTGCTGGCAGGGTCCAATAGGGACCAGGTCCCTGTCCCAGCAGTGCCAGACCTGCCAACATCAGCAAAAAAGGGTAAAATTCGTAATACCAAAAGGGCCAGCCGCTTTTGAGCTGAAGGCGTAAGCCATGTTTACTTCTGCGTTTGTCTGTCCGGATCACCCAGGTCCAGGCTCCAGTGACAAACAACAAGCAGGCTGGTAACAAGGTAAAAAGTGAATGGCTGAATAAGGTAGTGGCTGCGCCACTGCTCAGATACAAATAAGGCAAAGCCTCGTACAATTTATCGGGTAACATAAGCGCCTCCTTGCGTCAGTTACCCGCTAAGCATAGCTGATATTAACAATTTATTATCTTTTAACTGCCCGACAGACGTACCGGGACAGCTGGAGAATGCAGCAATGCAGGATGAAGATCTGGATTTATTTTTGCAGGAAATGGCTGGCGTGAAACGGCTGAAAGCCGACGCGCTGGCCGACCCGAATGGTGAACATCAGCCGAGCTTAGCTCAGTTGGCAAGACGTCAGGCAGCAGAGCAGGAAATGGAGTACGACCCAAATTACCTGAGTCTGGAGTATGTTGATCTGGTCAAACCGGACGAGGTACTGGCTTATAAAAAAGACGGTGTACAGGAAGGGGTGTACCGCAATCTGCGATTGGGCAAATACCAGCTGGATGCGACATTAATGTTACTTGGAAAAGGATTGGTTGAAGCCAGAGCAGCACTGTTTCAGTTTGTGCGTGAGTGCCATCAACGGGGGATCCGGACGCTGTTGGTCCATCACGGCATGGGCAAAGAGAGCAAGCCACACCCGGCTATCCTGAAAAGCTATAGTTTCAAGTGGTTACAGCAAATCCCAGAAGTGCTGGCTTGCCACACCGCACAAAAACAACATGGCGGTTATGCCGCAACTTATATTCTGCTGCAGAAAAATTCGGATCAGAAAAGAGAAAACCGCGAACGTCATCAAAAACGCTGATTTACTCTGTTTGCTGCACCTGATGCGGATGAGCAGGTGTAGCCTCTGCTTTGGTTAAAAATGCTGACAATGCCATTAACCCCACCAAAATGGCGATTGCAGTAAAGCCAAAACCCCGACTGGACGCTTTACGCATACTGAAAACCTCAGTTAAAAATGTGTAATTTTTCTTGATTTTTTGGAATTATGAACATTCCGAAAACCAGTGTAGACAAGTTGTTGTTTAGTTACAAGATTTACATTGAATTACACAAATTTTCTGCGTTTCAGTTTTTTTCTCGCTTATCCGCCAGCACTTTTGCAGAAAGGCGCTGCTGCAATTCCTCAATGGCCTGACGGGCGGCGGGTTGTTGAATACTGTAAAATTGCTGCTGATATTCAAACTCCACGGCCTGAGCATGGTCATGGCAGTGCAGTAGTTCGCGCATCTGCGTATTTCGGTGAATCCGATCAGCGATTCCGGAGTTATCCGATCACCTGCTAACCGTTCTTTTTCTTGATTCTATTTTTACGCTAAGTGATCGGATT
>NZ_JBHSGB010000008.1:0-8771 GCF_042654345.1 Rheinheimera marina | reverse complement strand
TTAGGCGGGAGCATCGTTCCTACCCAAGGCAAGTCAAACGGAAACCAAGCAAATATGCGCACAAAAAATAATGCCAGTCAGCTTAACTGACTGGCATTACCAGCATAGGTGCCCTTTTCGCTTGGTGTCAGGCTTTAAAGCGGGCAGCGTCCAGAATGGCAAACAAATGCACAATGGCGGCGATAAATGGCGGGACCACTAAGAACCACAGTGCATACCCAACGCCAACAATCACAAAAAACAAAATAGCGGCCAATAACCGGCCTTGCAGCAATTGGCCTAAACCAGGAAAAAACAGCGAACATAACGCGGCCAGTACATTGCCGCCAGAACCTTGTCCTGCCACAGCAGATCTCCTTTTTAATAAGTGTGTTTTCAGCAGCATACCAGATTTATCACCATGGTTAGGTTGAAAAAACATAGCTTGCATGCCTTCACGGCCACAGCGCCGATCTAAAGAATAAACGGCTACTTGTTTAGACTCGTATTCAACCACGCTCTAATAAACATAATCACTGCTGCAACAAAAAATGCAGCTGGTTACGTACCTCTGGTGGGTCCTGGTGGGTAAATGGCAATACCAGATCCATTTTGCCGTTTTGGTCTAAATCCATCGCTTCTGCGGTCATGCCATTGAGTGGCACCGGCTGCTTCAGCCGCACGCTTTTGCTGCTGAACAGCTTTTCTTTGGCGCTGGCGTAAATTTTCAGATGGTCTTCATCACCAATCAGCAACAGCGCCGGCGCATTGGCGCTGCTCAGCACTTTCAACACAGGTAAATTCACCTGAGCACTGCCAATGCTGACTTGTGCCGTAGCGTCTTGCCGGTAAACAGGGCGCTGCGGGTACTGGCCACTGGCCAACTGCGGGAAAAACTGCAGCTCAAGGCCGGCGGTGCCGGCTAACAAGGCCCGCACCAGCTTGCCGATACCAAACTCAGCCGCCGGTGTATAAAAATCCAGTTTCTGGTCGCCGTTTAAATCGATAAACAAAGGTTCGGATTGGATGCCCTTGGTATTGATCAGGCCGCCCGGTTCCGCGGGCCAGCTCAGCCGCTGCGCACCCGCCACTGCATAATGCACCCGGTAGCTGTAGCTTTGTTCCACCGCGTCCTGAAACTGCTCCTGGCGCACCACAATGTCGGCCAGCCCATCGGCATTCAGATCTTTCATATCAAACAAGCGGCGCAGCTGCAGGCCCTGAAAGCTTCGGCCATCCCCTCCCCGCAGTTCTGCCTGGTTGTCCGGTGTTAGACCTAATTGCAACTCAACCAGCTTTGGCTCTGTGCTAAAACCACCAGGCTGCTGCAGATACACCAAGAGTTGGTCGTCCTGCTGAAACGCAATGTCTGTCATGCCATCCTGATTTAGGTCCAACCGATAAGGCTTTTTACTGCGGTAGCCAGGCTCCGCCTGATACACCAACACCCGACTTTGCACCGGCAGACTGAAAGAGTTAAAACTGCCGTCGGTCTGCTGCAGGTACAGATGATAGGCCTGAAAATCCGGGATCAAAAAATCACTGAGCCCGTCTTTATTGACATCCAGCACAAAATCCAGGCTCGGCAGGCGCTTTTGGTCCACAGCCCGGTACAGCGATTCAGTATTAATTAAGCGGGACCAGCTTTGGCTGGCCGCGTCATAACGGCTGATGCCTTCGGTGCCTAACAGCACCAAGCTTTCGCTGGCCTGACCGGCCAGGCTGGCTTGCTGAAAGAACTGCGCATGCGCAGGCAGCCCCAGCAAACTGGCTTGCTGCGTGGTTAAATCCACCCAGCTTAGCCAGCGCTGGGTGTCAGAATGACCGGACTGCAGCAGGACTTTAGCTTTGGGCATCAGCACCATGTCGCCATTGGCCGGGTGCTGTAACTGCACTTGTTGCTGTACAAAATTTTGCGCCAGCACCGGAGTTGCCAACAAGGCCAGCAGCACACTCATTCGTTTTTTCATACCAACTCACTCCCTGAATACGTGCAACAAAGACCTTTCGCATGGAAAAAAATTCCTGCCAGTCGCCACAACAGCGTAAAATACTGCTTTTGTTGATTCAGTCTGCCACAGCAGATCCGCATGCGAGAAGCACTATGTCGATAAACTGGTTCCCGGGCCATATGCACAAAGCCCGAAAAGAAATTGCTGAAGTGATGCCGCAGGTCGATATCATTATCGAAATGCTGGACGCCCGCATTCCTTTCTCCAGCGAAAACCCTCTGGTGCCCGAGCTGCGTGGCGACACGCCGGTGATTAAAGTACTGAATAAAGCCGACCTGGCCGACCCGGCCGTCACTGAGCTTTGGGTGAACAAGTTTGGTGAGGAAAAAGGTATCCAGGCCATTCCGATCAGCCAGCAAAACCCGGAGCACATTAAAGGCCTGTTGGCGCTGTGCAACCAGATGCTGCCAGAGCGGAATTTAGATATTCGTGGTGCCCGCGCCATGATTATGGGCATTCCAAACGTGGGTAAGTCGACGCTGATCAACACGCTGGCCGGCCGGGTGATTGCCAAAACAGGTAATGAAGCGGGTGTCACCAAAATGCAGCAGCGAATTAAGCTCGATAACAACGTGATCCTGACCGACACACCAGGGTTTTTATGGCCTAAGCTGAGCCCGGCCAGTTGTGGTTACCGCCTGGCCGTGACCGGCGCTATCAAAGACACCGCCTTTGATTATGCTGACATCGCCATTTTTGCGGCTGATTATTTGTTGCAACACTACCCGCAGCAAGTGATGGCTCGCTACCAGCTGACTGAACAGCCAGAAAACGACGTCGCACTATTGGATGCCTTAGGCGAACGCCGTGGCTGCATGAAAAAAGGCGGTGTGGTCGACCTGCAAAAAGCTGGCGCCATTCTGATCACTGAGCTGCGCGCTGGTCTGTTTGGCCCGATCAGCCTGGAAACCCCGGATATGGTGACAGTGGAATTGCAGAATGCTAAGTTAGAAGAAGCCAAAAAAGCGGCAGAAAAAGCGGAGCGCGACAAAATCCGCCAGAAAAAAGCCCAAAAACGATACCGCTAGTCCGGCTGGTCCCGGCGCGGACCAACTCAGGAAAACTCCAATGAAGCTGTTCAGATCCTCGCTGATTTTTGCACTACTCAGCAGCACAGTCAGTGCTGCTCCGGTGCTACTGACCAATATCCAAGGTTATGGTTTTGATGAAAAGGGCGGGTTGGCCCGTTTCAGCCAACTGGCTTTTGATGACCAGAGCGGCAAAGTGCTGGCACGCGGCCATCAATTAAGTGGCTTTGCACAAGCTAAAACCCTGGACGGTCAGGGGAAAACCTTATTACCTGGCTTGATTGACGGCCATGGCCATTTACTGGGCCTTGGCCAAAACCTGAATCAGGTGGATTTACGCACCAGTCAAAGTGAAGCCGACGCTGTCGCTGCTGTGGCGGCCTTCGCTAAAACCCAGCCGCAGGCACAGTGGGTCATAGGTCGCGGCTGGAACCAGGTGTTATGGCCAGAACGCCAGTTCCCCGGTAACACCTTGCTTGATGAAGCCATTTCCGACAAACCAGTCTGGCTGACCCGGGTCGACGGTCATGCCGGCTGGGCCAACAGCAAAGCGCTGGCGCTGGCCGGTATCAGTAAAGAAACTCTGGACCCACCCGGCGGTGAAATTATCCGTGATGCCAAGGGCAACCCAACCGGTGTGCTAATCGATAACGCCATGTTGCTGCTGGAAAAGCAGATCCCGGCAAGCACCGAAGCCGAGCGCCAGGCCGCCTTGCAGGCTGCCTTTAACCATTTGTTGTCTCTTGGTATTACCTCGGTGCACGACGCAGGCATTGATGCGGCAACCTTACAGAGTTACCAGCAGCTGAAAAATGCCAAGCAAATGCCACTGCGTATCTACGCCATGCTGTCGGCCACAGATCCAGAGCTGAAAAACTGGTTAAAAGCAGGCCCGCTGCTCGACCCCAGCGATCAGCTGGTGGTGCGGTCAGTCAAAATTTATGGTGACGGCGCCCTTGGCAGCCGTGGTGCCGCCCTGATTAAACCTTACAGTGACAAACCTGAACAAAAGGGCTTGTTTGTGACTCAGCCGGATCAATTAACGGCAGTAATGAAACTGTCGCTGGATGCCGGTTTCCAGACCAACGTGCATGCGATTGGCGACTTGACCAACCGGCTGGTGCTTGACCGCTTTGAGCAACTGGCGACGGACGAGCAACGCCTGCAAGGTCGCCACCGGGTTGAACATGCGCAAATTGTGGCGCCTAAAGATATTCCGCGTTTTGCCAAACTGCATATTCTGCCTGCCATGCAACCGACCCACGCGACCTCGGATAAAAACATGGCGCAAGACCGCTTGGGCGTGGCGCGTTTACGGGGCGCATACGCCTGGAAAAGTTTTGTCGACCAGGGCAGCCGTATTGTCGGCGGCTCGGATTTCCCGGTGGAGCTCGCCAACCCCTTCTTCGGCATTCACGCAGCCGTGACCCGCCAGGACCAGCAGAATCAGCCGGTGGGCGGCTGGTTACCGGAGCAACGCCTGCCCCTGACCCAGGCACTCAAAGCTTTTACCGTCGACGCGGCCTATGGCGCCTTTCAGGATCAGCAGATGGGTAGCTTGTTACCAGGTCAGTGGGCCGATTTCATTGTCGTTGACCGGGATCTTTATCAAATTCCTGCCGAGCAGTTATGGCAGGTCCAGGTGCAGCAAAGCTGGGTCGCAGGTCAGAAAAAATATCAGACCACAATGTTAACGCCGTAGGGGCAGGGTTTAGCCCTGCCCGTCTTGTCGGCAGAGCTATGGTTTAAAAAAAGCACAGCCTCAAAGACTGCGGCTTGAAGTAAGTAGGGTTTATGATCAGTCAGAAATGGGCAAAGTTGCTGCGTTCGTTGCAGCAAAAAAAGTACCGCAAAATCGAGCAGCTGTTTGTGGTGGAAGGCGAAAAAGCTGTGCTGGAAGTACTGCAAAGTGACTGGTCGGTGAAAGCCTTGTTTGCCACCGAAGACTTTTTACAGCGTCATGCGGCTTTAGCCCAGAAAGCGGCCATGGTGCAGCAAGCCAGCCCAACAGAACTGGCCCAGGTCGGCAGTTTTCAAAGCAATGATGCGGCCCTGGCCGCCGTAGAAATTCCGGCACAGCTGGATTATCAGGAACAGGCTGTAGACTGGGTGCTGGTGTTAGACCAAATCAACGATCCGGGTAATTTGGGGGCAATGATCCGCATTGCAGACTGGTATGGTATCAAGACCATACTGTGTTCGTCGGACACTGTCGATTTATATAACCCTAAAGTCATAGCCGCGGCCAAAGGTTCGTTTTTGCGGGTGCAGCTGCATTACGGCGATCTGAACCATTGGCTTGGGCAAACCGGCTTGCCTGTGTATGGCGCTTACCTGGAAGGTGAAAACATTCACCAACTGGCGCTGCAGCAGCAAGGTGGTTATCTGGTGATGGGTAATGAAGCCAATGGGATCAGCCCTGCGCTTGCTCAGTTGGTCAGCCGCAAACTGACGATCCCGGCGTTCGGTCAGACCGAATCATTAAATGTGGCGATGGCGACTGCTGTGCTGGTCGATAATCTGAAACGCCTATCTGCAGTGAGGTCTTAATGTTCCCTACCATTGAATCCTATGTCGGCCAGACACCGCTGGTAAAACTGCAACGGCTGACCTTGGGTATGGGCAGTACTGTGCTGGTCAAACTTGAAGGCAACAACCCGGCAGGCTCGGTCAAAGACCGCCCTGCGCTTTATATGCTGCAACAGGCCGAACAGCGTGGTGAGATTAAACCCGGTGACGCGCTGATTGAAGCCACCAGTGGCAACACAGGCATAGCGCTGGCAATGGCGGCGGCGATTAAAGGCTACAAGATGAAGCTGATCATGCCGGACAATATGACCGAAGAGCGTAAAGCCTCAATGCGGGCTTATGGTGCCGAACTGATTTTGGTCAGCAAAGAGCAAGGCATGGAATACGCCCGCGATTTAGCCAAGCAAATGCAGGCCGACGGCCAGGGTTTGGTGCTGGATCAATTTAATAACCCGGATAATCCGGCCGCGCACTATGCCAGCACAGGCCCGGAGCTCTGGCAGCAAAGTCAGCAACAGATGACGCATTTCGTCTCCAGCATGGGCACAACAGGCACCATCATGGGTTGCTCACGCTATTTAAAAGAGCAAAACCCGGCTATTCAGATCATCGGCCTGCAGCCGGCCGAAGGCAGCAGCATTCCAGGCATCCGGCGCTGGCCAGAGGCCTATTTGCCAGGCTTCTTTGAACGCTCCCGGGTAGATGAAGTGATGGATATCACGCAAGACGACGCGCTACGTACCATGCGCCAGCTGGCCACCGAAGAAGGTATTTTTTGTGGTGTTAGCTCTGGCGGTGCCGTTTATGCTGCACTGCAAATTGCTCAGCAGCAGCCAGGCCGTGTGATTGTGGCCATTATCTGTGACCGTGGTGACCGTTACCTCTCTTCAGGGATCTATTAGTGCCCTTTGAATACCTGGCCCTGCTCGCGGCCTGTTGCTGGGCCATCGGCAGTCTGTTGTCGGCCAAAGCGGCCAGTCACTTGGGTGCCTTCGCTTTTACCCGCTACCGCCTGGCCTGTGCCGCTACTTTGTTATGGCTGATGGCCTTTGCTTTGGGTGGCATCAACACCTTGCAAAGCTCGCAGCTGCCTTTGCTGGCAGTCTCAGCCTTAGTAGGCATATTGATAGGGGACACCTCCCTCTTCGCCTCGATGAACCGGCTTGGCCCACGCCGGGCTGGCGTGTTATTCGCCACCCACGCCATGTTTTCGGTGGTGCTGGCTTATCTGTTTCTCGGTGAATCCATTTGGGGTTGGACTTTGGCTGGCTGCAGCCTGCTTAGTGGCGGCGTGATGACGGCCATTTTATTTGGCCGGCGCAACGAGGAACAGCATCACTGGGAAGCCGATTCCAGCCAACTGCGTTCTGGCATTGCGTTGGGTTTGGTTTCAGCGGTATGCCAGGCAGCGTCCACTCTGATGATCAAACCACTGATGGAAACCGATATCGATGCAGTGGCCGCCTCGGCAGTGCGGATGACGGTCGCTCTAGTGGCACATTTAACGTTGTTCTGGCTGGGCTTCAAAGTAGCCCGCAGCTACCAGCCGATGAACCGCAAGGTGTTTTTGCTGGTTCTGGTCAATGCAGCCTTATCTATGGTCATCGGCATGACGCTGATACTGCAGGCATTAAAGCGGGGCGACGCTGGCCTGGTCGGTATGCTGTCATCTGTCAGCCCTGTGGTGGTGGTGCCTTTATTGTGGCTGGTCTATAAACGCAGGCCTGCGGCAGGCGCCTGGTTTGGCGCCATGATGACAGTGGCAGGCACTGTGCTGATACTCAGCAGCAGGCATTAAATCGCTTCAGGGATCTGGTTGTTATGCCGGTCTATCAGTCGCAGAATCTCTGCCAAGGCGCCGGCGTGGTCCGGTGTCAGAATGCCATTATGGCCAAAGATAATATCGTCTGAGACCGCGAGCACCCACACCGCCTGCATATTGGCATCGTCACAGCTGTCGATCCCCCGGCGGGCGTGCACCCTGGCCCGAATACGCCAACCTGAACGGTCCAGCTGCATCATGCAACCCGGAATGGCATCATGCTGCGCTAACTGGCTGTTCAGATTCAGCTGTATCTCACAGTTACCTCTTGGGCATTTATCAATATCGTGGGTAATAGCCCAAGAGTTGCCAACCGCGCGTTCGCCATCCTTCAGGAAATTAAACGCCTCTTTTACCGCAAAATCACCTTTGGACTGCAATACCACCATACTGGGCTTCTGCCGATCTACACTGAGTAACGAGTCCAGCGGCTTGTATTCCTTGGCGGTGATAGCAGGGTTAAGTAGCAGATATAAGTTCGGATTCTGTTTGCCTTTGTCGATGGCGGCTTTGATCCGGCCTTTACTGGCGTGAATAGCCACAGAACCACCTAAACTATGGCCAATGAAAATATAGCGCTTCAATAAGCCCTGTTCGACCACAGCATCGAGTCTGTCCAGCAAGCGACTGACTCCAACCTCACCCACCCGGCGAGACACACGCTTACGCTGAAAAATAGAGGGAAAATCCAGTGGCTCCAACCAGCCTTCGCTGCGATAGGATTCATCCAGCCACAGTGGATCGTATTTATCGCCACGCCAGCCCAAGTACAAGCCGATCAGGTTGCGCTCTGGTGCAATCTTTTGCAATTCAGCGATATAGTTCTTAAAAGCGACAAAGTTTGCATCATGCGGTTCTGCACTCTGATGCCAGCCGTGCACAAAAATCACCAGCTCGGCAGTGGCGCTGTCAGGCATCGTAATACGCTTAAATAATGCTTCCTGCTGCGCCATATCATGAGGCTTACCCTCATCGTTAAACTCAACCACATGGAAATTACTGCGAGCCGTTTCGGCGGTAGGGAAATGATACTGCTGGTCAGGTACGGGAAAACCAAAAGTCGATACCAACAACAACACGAAAAAGAAGATAGGGACTAACTTAACCCAGGATAACCAGCTTAGCCGCGACAAACGAAACCAGCAGTACTGTACCACCCGAACTAACATAAACACCCCTGCAGAAAAAACGTGCGCATTATAGCTGCTTTCCTGTCCTGCTGCAGCGTTTCTGCCACGTCCGGGATGACAGATGCGTCGATAAATAAAAAAGCCCCTCGCTTTCGCGAAGGGCTTTTTTATTTATTGGGAGCCTGGCGGTGAACTACTCTCGCATGGCAAGCGCCACACTACCATCGTCGCAGCTGCGTTTCACTTCTGAGTTCGGAATGGGTTCAGGTGG
>NZ_JBHSGB010000007.1:0-1436 GCF_042654345.1 Rheinheimera marina | reverse complement strand
TAATGCCGATCAGTTAAGCCAATTTCAGATCGGTTGACCGATCCAGTGACTGCTGTATAAAGGCCTGCAACAGAGACGTCGCAGGCCTTTTTCTATGCAACTTGTCACCGCCTTAACCCTTGCCAACCGTTACTTCCCTGACCAGCTGGATACAGGTGCTTTAGCTCAGCTTTTGCCTGACGAATTTATCCGTCAGTGCCTGCAAGAGGCTGGCGTTGCCACCGTGCGCCGTCGCCGTTTACCTCTGGAAGCTCTGGTGATGGTGGTGCTTGGCATGGCGCTCTACCGCAACAAAGATGTCTGGAGCATTGCCGACAAAATGCAAATCGCCTTGCCCGGCAAGCGTCATTTAGTCGCCCCCAGTGCGGTGCATCAGGGGCGTCAGCGTCTGGGCGAGAAAGCCATGCAGCAGGTGTTCCATCAGACTCAGCAGCTCTGGCATCAGCAGGCAGAGCATCCCCGCTGGTGCGGGTTGCAGTTGTTGGGGGTTGATGGTGTGGTCTGGCGAGCACCGGATACGGCGGATAACACGGCAGCCTTTACCAAACCCATCACAAGTGCCGGTGAATCGGCCTGGCCCATGGTACGGATGGTGTGCCAGATGGAGCTGACGAGCCATCTGCTGGTCAATGCCACTATGGATAGCTACAGTACCAATGAGATGGTGTTAGCGGAGCAACTGATAGACAACACGCCGGATAACAGCCTGACGCTGTTTGACCGGGGGTTTTATGCGTTAGGCCTGCTTCATGCCTGGCAAAGCACTGGACTAAACCGACACTGGCTCATTCCGCTGAAAAAGGGAACTCAGTACGAGGTCATCGCCAAACTGGGGAAGCGGGATAGCCTGGTTCGGTTGGCAACCAGCCCGCAGGCCCGGAAAAAATGGCCTGGGTTGCCTCCGTATTTGGATGCGCGACTGCTGCAGAAAAAGGTGAAAGGAAAAGACTGCTTTATTCTGACCTCGATGGTGTCAGCCACTCAATTTATCGGCGATGAAATCGTGGATTTATACAGTCAACGCTGGGAAATTGAATTGGGCTACCGGGAAATGAAACAACAACTGCTGGCCAATGAATTTACGCTGCGTAGTAAGAAAGCGGAGCTGGTGAAGCAGGAATTATGGGGAGCACTGCTGTGTTACAACCTTATCCGGTATCAGATGGTCCGGATGGCGAAAACATTGCCGGGGATTTATCCGAATGAGCTGAGTTTTACGTTGTGCGCCAATGCGATAGTGAGCTTATTTGAGCATGGATTTACGTTGATTAGTGCACATCACATTCCTCCAGAGCTGGATGATTTAACCCGAAAAGCAGAACACTTTATCTTGCCGTTTAGGCGGGAGCATCGTTCCTACCCAAGGCAAGTCAAACGGAAACCAAGCAAATATGCGCACAAAAAATAATGCCAGTCAGCTTAACTGACTGGCATTA